>NZ_JBHTAC010000007.1:0-223409 GCF_042663325.1 Catellatospora aurea | reverse complement strand
AGGGGTCACCGGCCGCCGCCGTTGGTGGGCCGCTGCCCAGCCCGGAGGCGCCGCCGGGCGGCCGGCTCAGACGACGGCGCGCAGCGCGCCGAGGAACGTGTCCACGTCGCTGTCCGTGGTGCCGATGCCGATGCTGGCGCGCAGCGCGGTGGCCGGCACGCCGTCCCAGCCAGCCCGCACCGAGGCCTCGCCGAGCAGGCGGCGGGCCAGCGGGTGGGCGCAGAACAGGCCGTCGCGTACGCCGATGTGGTGCTCCCGGGCCAGCCGCTGGGCGATCTCGGCGGAGTCGCGGCCGCGTACGGCGAAGGACACCACGCCGATGCGGGCCGCGTCGGCGTCGAAGGTGCGCAGCTCGGCGACGTCGGGCAGCTCCGCCAGCCCCGCCCGCAGCTTCGCCAGCAGGCGCTGCTCCTCGGCGTGCAGCGCGTACCGGTCGGCGGCCTCCAGGGTGGCGCACACCGCCGCCAGCGCCACCGCGCCGAGCAGGTTGGGAGTGCCCGCCTCGTGCCGGGCCGGGCCGGTGGTCCACCGCACGTCGTGGGTGGCGTCGCCGACCCCGCTGGTCGCCCCGCCACCGGCCAGGTACGGCCGTGCGGTGTCGAGCCAGTCGCCCCGGCCGACGAGCACGCCCGCACCGAACGGGGCGTAGAGCTTGTGCCCGGACAGCGCCACGTAGTCGACGTCGAGGGTGGACACGTCGACCGGCACGTGCGGGGCGAGCTGCGCCGCGTCGAGCACGACCCGCGCGTTGAACCGGTGCGCGATCAGCGCGAGCTGCGCGACCGGCCACAACTCGCCGGTGACGTTGCTCGCGCCGGTGACGGCGACCAGGACCTCGCCGTCGGCGTTGCCCCGGCGCACCTCGGCCAGCGCGGCGGCCAGGTAGCGCACCGCGGCGTCAGGCGAACCCGGCACCGGCAGGCGCACCGCGTTGGGCCAGGGCAGCAGGTTGGCGTGGTGCTCCCCGGCGTACGTGATCACCGTGGTGCCCGCGGGCAGCGCGTGTGCCAGCAGGTTCAGCGCGTCGGTGGTGTTGCGGGTGAACACCACGTGATCGCTCTCGCGTGCGCCGACGAAGTCGCCGACCGTCTGCCGAGCGCGCTCGTACTCCAGCGTGCAGCGCTGCGACAGCGCGCCCGCGCCCCGGTGCACCGAGCCGTACCAGGGCAGCAGTGCGGTGACCGCGTCGGCGGCGGCCTTCAGGCAGGGCGCGGTCGCCGCGTAGTCCAGATTGATCTGGCCGGGCACGCCGAGCACGGACAGCTCGGCCTCGGCCACGCGGACGGGTGTGACGTCCGCGGTCTCGACGGCACTACAGGGGCGTTGGGCGATTGCGGTCATGGGGCACCTCCGGGGTCAGGGGACCCCTGGACCGCTGGTGGGAGTCCTCGGAGCCGCCGTTCAGGCGGGTCGTCGGGACGAGCCACAAGCGGAGGCAAAGGTCCGCGCTTGCCCAGCACGACAACGGGCTGGGCCCGGTCATCACCCGGGGCACCCCACCGCGAACTACAGAGGGTTGCCGGTCAGCAAGCCGGGGCTTTGCTCTATCTTTCGACACCTTCGCCCGCTTGCGCAGGTGAATGTGAGAGCGGCTGACACTCGTGACCTTTCGCAGAGCATAGCGGAGGTAGGCTGCGCCCATGTCCGACCTCCCGACTCCTGGGACCGAACCCGGCAGGGCCGACGCCGGCCCCTACAGCGCGCCGTCGCCGCCGCCCGCGCCGGCCCAGCCCTTGCCGGTCGGCACGGCCCGGCTCGGCCTGCCGCCCGTGCTGCCGGAGCCGTCGCTGCCGCTCAAGCGCCCCCGGCGCTGGCTGCCGCTGCTGCTCGCGATCGTCGTCGTCGGCGGATCGGCCCTGGCCATGCTCGGTTACCTGGGCTGGCGGATCGGGCCACTGGCGTTCGCGGTCGGCCTGTCCGCGGCGCTGCTGCCGGTGCCGGTGCTCGTCGCCGCGTTCCTCTGGCTCGATCGGTACGAGCCGGAGCCGCCGCGCCTGCTGGTGATCAGCTTCCTGTGGGGCGCGTTCCCGGCGACGCTGCTGGCGCTGGGCGTCAACTCGTTCTTCACCGGCTGGCTGAACGTGGTCACGCTGCCCGACGCGGTGGTCGCCACGGTCGTCGCGCCGTTCATCGAGGAGCTGGGCAAGGCGGCGTTCCCGCTGTGGATCCTGTGGCGACGCCGCCGCGAGCTGTCCGGCATCACCGACGGCATCGTCTACTGCGGCCTGTCCGGGGTCGGCTTCGCGATGGTGGAGAACATCCTCTACCTGGGCGGGCACGGCTTCTACGCGGGCAACGAGCAGTGGGGGCCGTACTCCGGGGCGCAGCTGGTCTTCGGCATGTTCCTGGGCCGCATCCTGATCTCCGGGTTCGCCCACCCGCTGTTCACCTCGATGACCGGCATCGGCATCGGCATCGCCGCGCGCTCGGCCAGCAGCTGGGTGCGCTGGTGCGCCCCGGTGGGCGGGCTGCTGCTGGCGATGATCCTGCACGGCTCGTGGAACCTGATGGCCACGCTGTCCGCCTCGATCAGCCCCTACTTCTTCCTGTACGGCTACATCGCCGTCATGGTGCCGGTGTTCCTGTCCATGATCGGCGTCGCGCTGTGGGTGCGCGCCCGCGAGGGCCGGCTGGCGTTGCAGGTGCTGCCCGCGTACGCCACGGCCGGCTGGCTCACCCCGCCCGAGGTGGCGGCGATGGGCACGCTCGCCCGCCGGCACGCCGCCCGGGTCTGGGCGAAACGGGTCGCCGGGGAGCCGGGCCGCCGGGCGATGAAGGAGTTCCAGTTCGCCGCCACCCGGCTGGCGCTGGTGCGCGACGGCATGAACCGCGGCCTCGACGAGTACGACGCCGACCGGGCGCGCAGCGCGACCGAGGAGCGTGACCTGCTGCAGGTGCTCAGCACCACGCGGGCGGTGTTCGTGGGCCGCGATCCGCAGGTGCCGCCGTCCTTCTTCGACGGGACCGCGTACCGGATGGCGTTCCCGGACGGGGTGACCCGCACGGTGCCCATGCCTGCCGAGCCGGTGGTGCCGGTGCCGGTGCTGCTGCCCCCGCCCGCACCCGCGTACCCGGCATATCCCGCGCAGCCGGGGTACCCGTACCCGCCGCAGGCGTCCTGACGCCGTTGCCGCAAAAGGGCTCCGCCGGTGCGACCGGCGGAGCCCTTTTTCCGTTGGGTAAGTCAGGCCGCGGGGGCCGGCGGCGCTTTGACGATCACCGAGTCCGGTTCCGGTTGCGGGCGTCCGGCCAGCTGCCTGATCGCCGTGTTGAGCACCGCGATCAGCGGTACGGCGATCAGTGCGCCCACGATCCCGGCCAGCACCACGCCGGCGGCGATGCCGAGGATCACGGCGAGCGGGTGGATGGCCACCGCCCGCCCCATGATCAGCGGCTGGAGCAGGTGGCCCTCGATCTGCTGGATGGCGATGACCGCGGCCAGCACCAGCAGCGCCGTCAGTGGGCCGTTGGTGACCAGGGCGACCAGCACCGCGACCGCGCCGGACAGGGTCGCGCCGACGATCGGGATGAACGCGCCGAGGAACACCAGCGCGGCCAGCGGCAGCGCGAACGGCACCCGGAGGGCGGCCAGCGCGATACCGATGCCGACCGCGTCGATGAACGCGACCAGCACGGTGGCCCGCACGTACGCCCCCAGCGAGGCCCAGGCGGCCAGACCGGCCCGGTCGAGCGGCTCGCGGGCCTGGTTCGGCACCAGGCGGAGCAGGAAGCGCCAGATGACGCGGCCGTCACGCAGGAAGAAGAACAGCGTGAAGATCACCAGGAACAGGCCGCTGAGCACCTCGAACACGGTCGTCGCGGTGGTGATCGCGCCGGTCGTGAGCGCTTCCTTGTTGGTGGTGATGGTCTTGGTGACCGAGTCGATCGCGCTGCCCATCTGCGCGTCGGTCAGATGCAGCGGGCCGTTCTTGAGCCAGGCCTGAATCTGCTGCACGCCCTCGGCGGCGTTCTTGGTCAGGTCGGGCAGCCCGTTGACGAACTGGTTGATCACCAAGGTCAGCGTGCCGGCGACCCCGGCCAGACCCGTCACCACGACGATCGCGGTCGCCAGCGAGCGGTGCACGTGGATCCGGTTCAGCCAGCGCACCGCGGGCGCCAGCAGTGCGGCGAGCAGCATCGCGATCAGCACCGGCACGATGACGATGCTGATCTTCCCGAGGAACTGCAGCAGGTAGACGAGCACGAAGCCGAGCACGATGATGCGCCAGGCCCAGGCCCCGCCGATGCGCAGCGCGTACGGCACGTCCATGTCGTCGCGGCTGCTTGTCGAGTGGTGGGCCAGCTCCGGCTCGGCCACCTCGGGCAGCGGCTGCTCGGCCTCCCGGCGCTCGCGATCCTCCTGCTCACGCTTGGCGCGGGCGCTGGCGCGGCTGGCCTCGTAGGCCCGCCGCACGTTCGCCTTGAAGTTGTCCAAACGACCCACTGGTGTCCTCCCGTGGACAGGCAACGCCACCACGTTAGTCGCCTGCGGCCACCGCACCATCGGGGAAGTACCCTGACCGGCGTGACACTGAACGCAGACACCGCCGAGACCGGCCTGCCCATCCGTCTGCTGCACGACCGGGTGCTGGTCAAGCAGGAGGCGTCCGAGGGGGAGCGGCGCTCGTCCGCGGGCCTGGTGATCCCGGCGACCGCCTCGGTCGGGACGCGGCTGTCCTGGGCCACCGCCGTCGGCGTCGGCCCGCACGTGCGCGCGATCCAGGTCGGCGACCGGGTGCTGTTCGACCCGGACGAGCGCTCCGAGGTGGAGCTGCACGGCGAGGCGTACGTGCTGCTGCGCGAGCGCGACGTGCACGCGGTCGCCGCGTCCCGCGTCGAGCCGGACGCCACGGGCCTCTACCTGTGATCATTGCGCGCGGCTGACCCGGCCGCACCACCGTCTCGGCACGCGGTGGTGACCGCCCGCCCGGTGAACCCGGCCCGCGTCCCGCTGAAGCACCGGGCGTGCCGGCGAGCGGCCGCCGGTGACGGCTCGGCCGGGATCGGTCGGCTCGGCGACACGACCCGGGCACGGGATGACAGCGTGATCTAGGCTGCCGCGCGTGTTCGGCATCATCAGACCCTGCGCGCACAGCCTGTCCGAGCGGCTGCACAGCGAGTGGCTCGGCCACCTGTGCGGGCTGTGCCTGGCCCTGCGGGACGAGCACGGCCAGGCGGCCCGCATCGTCACCAACTACGACGGCCTGATCATCTCCGTGCTGACCCAGGCGCAGCAGGCGACCGTGCACCGGCGTACCGCCGGGCCGTGCCCGCTGCGCGGCATGCGGACCGCACCGGTGGCGCAAGGCGCGGGGGCGCGGCTGGCCGCGACGGTCTCCCTGGTGCTGGCGTCGGCCAAGCTGTCCGACCACGCCACCGACGGCGACGGCGCGTACGCCCGCCGCCCGGTCGCCGCCGGAGCCCGCCTGCTCGCGCGGCGCTGGGCCACCCGGGCCCA
This sequence comes from Catellatospora aurea, assembly GCF_042663325.1. Classification (NCBI taxonomy): domain Bacteria; kingdom Bacillati; phylum Actinomycetota; class Actinomycetes; order Micromonosporales; family Micromonosporaceae; genus Catellatospora; species Catellatospora aurea. The sequence goes on along the minus strand of NZ_JBHTAC010000007.1, from coordinate 217,951 downwards.
CCGGTCCGGGCTGGACCTGGGCCTGGACACCGGCGTGCTGCTGACCGCCGTGCACGGCCAGCGGGAGGTGGAACGGGCGATCACCCTCGGCGGATCGCTGCTCGCCGTCACCGAGCCGACCGAACTCGCCACCGCCGCCGCGTTCGCGCACACGGCGGTGCTGGCGGGCCGACCCGGCAACGCCGAGCCGCTGGCCGAGGCGGGCCGCTTCTTCGGCCGGATCGCGCACCTGCTCGACGCGGTCGAGGACCGCGCCGCCGACCAGGCCACCGGGGCGTGGAACCCGCTGCTCGCCACCGGGTCGTCGTTCGCGCAGGCCGGGGTCCTGGCCCGGGACGCCGCGGCGGGCATCCGGCTGGCCCTGGACGAGGTGGCCTTCGACGACCGCAAGCTGGTGCACCGGCTGCTGGTGCACGAGGTCGAGCACGCCATCGAGCGCACCTTCGCCGGCTCCGACCCGGACTACTACCCGCCGGTCGTCCAGCCGGGCAAGAAGGGCCGCCGGCCGAAGGCGCCCAAGCCCTCGGGCAGCGGCTCGTGCTGGTGGCCGCAGGTGGAGCTGCCGCCGGTCACCCGCGGGCCGATCTTCGGCTGCGCGGTGGCGAGCTGGATGTGCTGCACCTGCCAGGTCTGCTGCCGCGACCCCTATCCGGGTCCGTGGAGCGGATTGCCCCGCGACGGCTGGTGCACCAACTGCGACTGCGGCAGCGACTGCGGCAGCTGCTGCGACGTCTGCAAGATCTGCAAACACTGCGACTGCTGCGACTGCTCCTGCGACTGCTGATCCACCCTGCCCGCCCGAGCCCGGCGCACCGCCCTGCCCACGGGAGCCGTCGCGACGCGCCGCCGCCCTGCCGCAGGGTCAGCTCTCGCTGAGGCGTTTCAGGGACTTGAGGACGACCTCCTGCTTGGTGGTGTACCAGAAGGGCGGGAGGCTGGCGCGCAGGAACGAGCCGTAGCCGCGGGCGGTCTCCAGGCGGGAGTCGAGCACGGCGACCACGCCCTTGTCCGAGGTGGACCGGATCAGCCGACCCACGCCCTGGGCCAGCCGGATGGCCGCGATCGGCACGCTCACCGCGGCGAAGCCCGAGCCGCCGCCCGCGTCGACCGCCGCCGAGCGGGCCGAGGCCAACGGCTCGTCCGGGCGGGGGAACGGCAGCCGGTCGATGACGACCAGCTGGCACGCGTCCCCGGGCACGTCCACGCCCTGCCACAGCGACATGACACCGAGCAGGCAGCTGTTGCGGTCCTCCCGGAACTTGCGGACCAGCAGCGGCAGCGCCTCGTCGCCCTGCAGCAGCACGGTCAGGTTCGTCTTCGCGCGCAGCAGCTCCGCGGCCTGCTGCGCGGCCTTGCGGGAGGAGAAGAGCCCGAGGGTACGCCCGCCGAGCGCCTCGACCAGCGCCAGCAGCTCCGCCCCGGCGGCGTCCGGCAGGCCCGACGCGGCAGGCCGGGGCAGGTGCGCCGCGACGTAGAGGATGCCCTGCTTCGGGTAGTCGAACGGGGAGCCGACGTCGAGAGACTTCCAGCCGGGCCCGGACGCGGGCTCGGGCTGCGCGCCCGGCTTGGCGGGAGCTTTCGTGCCCACGGGCAGGCCCAGCGAGCGGGCGAGGGTGTCGAAGTTGCCGCCGAGGGTCAGTGTGGCCGAGGTGGCGACGACGGTGCGGTCCTCGTAGAGCTTCTCGCCGAGCAGCCCGGCGACCGACAGCGGCGCGACCACCAGGGCCCGGCGCGGCTCGTGCTCCACCCAGACGACGTCGTGCTCGTTGTCCTCCAGCAGCCGCTGCGCGGTCTTGGACACCTCGTCGAGCAGCGCCTTGGCCTGCTGTTTGCGCACCGGATCGGGGTCCTCGGCCTTGATCTCGCCGATCCGGCTCAGGCCGCGGCGGGTCGCGCCGTCGAGCAGCGTGCACGCCTCGACGATGCCCGCCGGCAGCTTGCCGGTGATGCGCCCGGCCTGGGTCTCGGCCAGCCCGACGGTCAGCGCGTCGGCCGCCTCGACGAGGGACTGGTACTCCTCGCCCTCCACGAACGGGCGGGCGGCGCGGGCGGTGCGGTCCACCGCGTCCGGGGTCAGCTCGGCCTGGGCCGCGCTGGAGACCCGGTCGGCGAGCTCGTGCGCCTCGTCGATGATCAGCAGCTTGTGCTCGGGCACGATGTGCCGCCCGGCCATCATGTCGACCGAGAGCAGCGAGTGGTTGGTGACCACCACGTCGGCCTCGCGGGCGCGGGCGCGCGACAGCTCCGCGAAGCAGTCCGGCCCGTACGGGCAGCGGGCCGCGCCGACGCACTCGCGCGCCGGGGTCGACACCAAACGCCACGCGGTGTCGTCGACGCCCGGGTCGAGCTCGTCGCGGTCGCCGGTGTCGCTCTCCATCGCCCAGTCGCGGATGCGCTCGATCTGCTTGCCCAGCCGGCCGGACTCGCCGAGCCACTTCACCCCGCTGCCGCTGCTGCCCGCGTCGAACAGCGAGTCCTGCGGGTCCTGCTCGTCGGAGTGCTCCAGCTTCGCCAGGCACACGTAGTGGTGACGGCCCTTGAGCAGGGCGAACGTCGGCTCACGGCCGAGCAGCGGGGAGATCGCCTTGCCGATGCGGGGCAGGTCCTTCTCCACCAGCTGCGACTGGAGCGCGAGCGTGGCCGTCGAGATGACGACAGGTCCGTCCACCGTCAGCGCCGGGGCGAGGTAGGCCAGCGACTTTCCGGTGCCGGTGCCGGCCTGCACCAGCAGGTGGTCACCGGACTCGATGGCTGTGCTGATGGCTGCGGTCATGGCCTGCTGGCCGGGCCGTGCCGAGCCGCCGGGCACCGCGCCTACAGCGGCCTCTAGCAGGTCGAGGGCGCTGTGGTCACGTGTTCGCTTCTTCTTCGGCGGCACCGGTTGACCGTACCGGCTGGCACCGACGGTCTTCCACCGCGCCGCCGGATTTGGGACTATGGCGCATTGTGGGCGCGACCCGCGTCACCCCCGCATCGTTGCGCGGTGGTGCGAGGGTGTACGCCACCGCCGTGAAACGAGGTAGTCGATGGGCGTCGTACGGGTCGAGATCCGCAAGTTCGACGGCAGCGCGCACCGGGCCTTCCCGGCGACCCTGCTCGGCCGCGACGAGCACGGCACCTGGCTGGGCATCCCGAGCGGCACGGTCAGCGACACCGGCAAGGTGTACGAGATCCCCGGCGTCGTGCTCGTCCCGCACACCGGCTGGTGGACGGCCATGTTCAACGCCGCCCCCCGCAACACCTCGGTCTACTGCGACATCACCACCCCCGCCACCTGGAACGACGACACCGTCACCGTCACCGACCTCGACCTCGACGTACGCAAGATCCGCCTGACCGGTGAGGTTCAGCTGGTCGACGAGGACGAGTTCGCCGCCCACCAGACGAAGTTCGGCTACCCCGAAGAGGTTGTCCAGCAGGCCCGCGCCGCCGCCCAATGGCTCCTCGACGCCGTCCGCACCAACCAGGAACCCTTCACCACCCACTTCCACCGCTGGCTAGCCCACGTCTCCCCCTGACCCCTCTCCCGGGTCGATCATGAACTTATGGCACGGCTCGACGGCGTGTCCCACGCCTAACCTCATGATCAATTGACCCGTGACGCCACGTGCCAACGGTGCCGCCGGGCCGCCGGGTGTCGCTGGGCCGCCGAGTGCCGCTGGGCGGCCGGGTGTCGCCGGGTAGCCGACCTGCGGGGCCGCAGGGGTGGCGGGCCACAGGGCGGCAGGGTCGCGAGGGCGGCAGGGTGGCACCGAATGTGCTGTCGAACGCCGGGCCACGCGACCACACCCCCTCAGGTGATCATGAAGTTGTGGACACGACACGCCGCCGAGCCGTGCCATAAGTTCATGATCAACGGGGTAGGGGTGGGCGGAAGTTGGGGATGGGCGGTGTGGGGGTGGGTTTTGGGCGATGATCGGGATGTGGCGGATGTGTCCGGATTGCTGCGGGTCGGGTCGGGGGTGGACCTTGGGGCGATCGATCCGGCGGGGACGCCGGGGTTGCCGGATCGCAAGGGTGTGCGGCGGGATCCGAAGGGGTGGGCGCGGGCCGAGTTGGTGACGCTCGGGCAGGAGTTGGCGCGGCAGCAGGAGATGCTGTTCGCGAACGCCAAGGTCAATCCGGCTGATCAGCGGCGGGTACTGCTGGTGCTGCAGGCGATGGACTGCGGGGGCAAGGACGGCACCGTGAAGAAGGTGGCCGGCACGATGAACCCCGAGGGTCTGCGGATCACCGCCTTCGGGCCGCCGACGGCGGAGGAGCGGCAGCACGACTTCCTGTGGCGGATCCGCCGGGCGCTGCCGCTGCCGGGATACCTCGGCATCTTCAACCGGTCGCACTACGAGGACGTGCTGGTCGTGCGGGTACGCCGGCTGGCGCCGCCCCGGGTGTGGAAACCCCGGTACGAGAAGATCAACAGCTTTGAACGTGAGCTTGTCGACAGCGGGTTCTCCCTGGTCAAAATGATGCTGCACATCTCGTACGAGGAGCAGCGCCGCCGGTTGCTGGAACGCCTGCGGGACCCCACGAAGTACTGGAAGTACAACCCGGACGACGTCGACAACCGCGCCTACTGGCCCGCGTACCAGCAGGCTTATCAGGACGTGATCCAGCGGTGTGGGACTGATCACGCCCCCTGGCATGTGGTCCCGGCGGACCGGAAGTGGTACCGCGACTGGGCGGTGGCGCACCTCATCCTCGATGCCCTGAAACGCCTGGATCTGAGCTATCCGCCGGCCGACTTCGACCCGCGAGTCGAGACGAAGCGGCTGGAACGTGAGGAAACGGGCAGCACGGCGAAGGTGAACGGCAGGTGAACGGGCCATGAAGGGAAGAAGGCGCTGGGTGACCGGGTCACGAACGCCGGGTAACAGTGCTTAGCATTCCCCCGACCAGACCGTCCGGATGACACCACCAAACCAAAGGTGCTTGCGGTGAAGTTTTCACTCCGCCCCCAAGAGGGCGCCTTCTACGAGATGTTCTCCCGTGCCGCCCAGAACCTGGTGCGCGGCACGGAGCTGCTCTCCGAGCTGGCGCTGCCCGGCGCCGACGTGCAGTCGGTCAGCGAGCGGCTGGCCGAGGTCGAGCACGACAGCGACAAGATCACGCACGAGCTGTACAACAAGATCAACTCAACCTTCATCACGCCGTTCGACCGCGAGGACATCTACCGCCTCGGCTCCGGGCTCGACGACGTCATGGACCACCTGGAGGCCGTGGGCAACCTGGTCTACCTGTACGGCCTGACCAAGCTCCCGGCGCTGCCCCGCGAGATGATCGAGCTGATCGACATCCTGGACCAGCAGGCCAAGGTCACCGCGCTGGCCATGCCGCGGCTCAAGCAGATGAAGGGCCTCAAGGACTACTGGGTCGAGTGCAACCGCCTGGAGAACGACGGCGACCGCACCTACCGCATGCTGCTGGTCCGGCTGTTCAGCGGTGAGTACGACGCGCTGACCGTCCTGAAGATGAAGGAGGTCGCCGACGAGCTGGAGGCCGCCTGCGACGCCTTCGAGCACGTGGCGAACACCGTCGAGACCATCGCCGTCAAGGAGTCCTGATGCGCGGCCTCATCGCCGGCTGGGGAGCCTGACGTGAACGAACTCCTCATCCCGGTGCTCGCGGTCATCATCGCGGCCATGGTGTTCGACTACACCAACGGCTTCCACGATGCCGCGAACGCCATCGCCACCAGCGTCTCCACCCGGGCGCTGACCCCGCGGATCGCGCTGGGCATCGCCGCGCTGGGCAACTTCGTCGGCGCGCACTTCGGCGCCCAGGTGGCCAAGACCGTCGGCAGCGGCATCATCACCCCGCCCGAGGGTGAGGCCGGTCTGGGCATCGTGTTCGCCGGCGTCGTCGGGGCCATCGCCTGGAACCTGCTGACCTGGTATTTCGGCATCCCCTCGTCGTCCTCGCACGCCCTGATCGGCGGCCTGGTCGGTGCGATGCTGGGCGCGATCGCGTTCGGCGTGCAGGGCGAGGTGCTCTGGGGCGGCATCGTGGAGAAGGTCGTCATCCCGATGATCGCGTCGCCGGCCACCGGCTTCATCCTCGGCGCGCTCCTGATGCTGGCCCTGCTCTGGGCGGTGTACCTGCTGGCCAAGGCGACCGCGAAGAAGAAGGCGGGGCGGTTCTTCCACCCCACCCCGCTCAACCGGTTCTTCCGCATCATGCAGTCGCTGTCGGCGGTCGCCATGTCCGTCGGCCACGGCATGCAGGACGCCGCGAAGACCATGGGCATCATCGTGCTGGCGCTCTACACGGGCGGCTTCCAGAGCTCCAACGAGCACATCCCGGAGTGGGTGTTCTGGACCTCGGCCACCGTGCTGGCGCTCGGCACGTACGCGGGCGGCTGGCGCATCATCCGCACCCTGGGCCGCCGGGTCATCCACCTGGACCCGATGGCCGGTTTCGCGGCCGAGAGCGTCGCCAGCGGCGTGCTCTTCACCGCCGCGGCCTACGGCCTGCCCATCTCGACCACCCACACGATCACCTCGGCGATCATGGGCGTCGGCGCCACCAAGAAGTTCTCGGCCGTCCGCTGGGGCGTCGCCGGCAACATCGTGATGGCCTGGGTCCTCACCTTTCCCGGCGCGGCCCTGGCCGCCATCATCGCCTACGTCCTGGTCCGCCCCATCTTCTGAGTTCCCCAGCCAAGATCGCGACGATCTTGCGCGAACTGGTGGTGATACGCCCGAAAAGGCGTGTCGTACCCGCGGTACGCGCAAGATCGTCGCTTTTGGTGTCAGTAGGTGACGCCGATCTGGGCGCGGACGGCGTCCAGGGTGCTCATGACGGACAGGGTCGAGGACAGCGGGATCAGGTCGGATTCCAGCTTGCCCTCGCGGAGGCAGCGGGTCGCCTCGGCGGCCTCGAAGTGCAGGCCCGACGGGGCGGTCTCGAACTCCTGCGGGTCGGCGCCGTGGCGGTGCAGGACGAAGCGCTCGGCGGCGTGGAAGCCCCAGGGGAGTTCGATGCGGCCCTGGGTGCCGACGATCGTGGCATTGCGTACGTCGCCGTTGACGCCGCAGTACAACGACGCCACCGCGCCCGACGGGAAGCCCAGCGAGATGGTGGTGCGCTCGTCGGTGCCCTCCGGGAACAGGTGCGCCCAGGCGCGGACCTGGTTCGGCTCGCCGAGCAGGAGCTGCGCGAAGCCGATCGGGTACACGCCCAGGTCCAGCAGTGCGCCGCCGCCCAGTTCGGGGTTGCGCAGGCGGTGCGAAGGGTCCGGGTCCAGGCCGATGCCGAACGCGGCCTGGACCGCGACCAGCTCACCGATCGCGCCGTCGGCGATCAGCTCCTGGATCTTCAGCGTGGACGGCAGGGTACGCGTCCAGAACGCCTCCATCAGGAACAGCTCGCGTTCCCGGGCGATGGTGACGAGGTCCTGGGCCGACGCCAGGTCGAGGGTGAAGGCCTTCTCCACCAGCAGCGGCTTGCCGGCCCGCAGGCACAGCGAGGCCGCCGCGTGGTGGTGGGAGTGCGGGGTCGCGATGTAGATGATGTCCACGTCCGGGTCGGCGGCCAGCGCCTCCCACGAGCCGTGGGACCGCGCCGCGCCGTGCTCGGCGGCGAAGGCCTGCGCGGACGACGCCGTCCGCGAGCCCACCGCCGCCAGTTCCGTGCCCGGCACCTGGCCCAGCTCGCGTGCGAAGCGTGCGGCGATCCCGCCCGTGGCGAGAACGCCCCAACGAATCTGATCAGTCACGACCCGAAGCTACACCGGTTAAGGAGCCCGTCGGAGCGGCCGCCCGGTGTCCATCCGGAGCGCAGCGCAGGATGGACGACCGGTCAAGGCCGCGGAGCGGGCTCCGCGTGTTGTAGTGCGGGCTCCGCGTGTTGTGTTGCGGGCTCCGCGTGTTGCAGTTCAGCCGCCGACGCGGATCAGGCGGGCGCTGAGGTGCGGCGTCAGGCCCTCACCGACCGCGGCCATGTCCTGGGCGTACAGCAGCGCGCCTTCGACGATGCCGTAGAGCCGGTGCCCGGCGGTGACCTCCTTGGCGGTGGACGTACGCGCCACGAAGTCGGTCACCATCTCGATCCGGGGCGGGTTCGCCTCGACCTTGCCGAGGTACAGCTCCATGATCCCGGTTGGGTTGGTCATGATCGCTTCGAGCTCGTCGCCGTCCTTGCCCGCCGGACGCCACCAGCCGACCTCGCGCCCGCCCGGCCGCACCGGCTTGGACTCCGCGTCGAGGATCCACGCCTTCGACTCGTAGAACAGGAACGGCCGGCCGTCGTGGCTGATCCGGATCTCCTGCGCGTAGTCGAAGTCCTCGATCGACGGGTAGCCGCCCCGGCCGCGGCCCCGCCACACTCCGACGAAGGGCAGCAGGTCCAGCAGGTCCGGGTGCAGGTCCGGCCCGGTGCGCAGGTCGTGGGTCTCCTCGTAGGGGTACGGGTCGACCGGCGGCGCGTTCAGCCACGGCGGCGGCTGCAGCGGATTCTCTTCAGTACTCACCGTTTCAACCCTCTTCGTCGTTCACGACTGCGGAACTCGCCGACCCCGGCCCTGGTGCGGGCAGGCACTCTCACCAGCGGCCGCGCGAGATTTTGACGGCCACATAGGCCAGGCCGCCGGCGAGCGCGCCGAATCCGGCGACCAGCAGGCTGACGAACCCGATCTCGGTGACCACGGGTAGATCCTATGAGGCGCGCCCGGCGGCCGTGCATAAGCTGTCGGACGTGGCACGCAAACTCATCGTGAAGACGACCGCCGGAGCCGACGCGCCGGAGCGGTGCGCGCAGGCGTTCACCGTGGCCGCGACCGCTGTGGCGGCCGGTGCGCAGGTGTCGTTGTGGCTGACCGGAGAGGCGAGCTGGTTCGCGCTGCCCGGCCGCGCCGCCGAGTTCGACCTGCCGCACTCCGCGCCGCTGCCCGATCTGCTCGACGCGATCCTGGCCGCCGGCACCGTCACCCTGTGCACCCAGTGCGCCGCCCGCCGCGAGATCACCCCTGCCGACGTCCTCCCGGGCATCCGCATAGCCGGCGCCGCCGTCTTCGTCGAAGAAGCCCTCTCCGAAGACACCCAAGCCCTCGTCTACTAGCGGACGAAGGAAGGGCACCTTCACAACGCTCCGCGTTGTAGAAGGTGCCCTTCCAAACCCTGCGGTGCCGGCGGGCTGGGCGGGGGCCGGTCAGGGGACGCGGCAGCCGGAGTTGAGGTCGACGGTCACGATGCCCTCGCCGGACACCTTGCCGCGGACCGCCACGTAGTTGCCCGCGTCGTAGAAGAAGCCCTCCTTGGGGCCGTCCGCGGGCCGGGTGACGGCGTCGGGCAGCGCGGACGCCAGCGCCTCGATCATGGCGGACTCGCCGCCGGTCGGGCCGGAGACGATCAGTGTGCGGACCACCGAGACGCCGTCGCGGGCGGCGGACAGGCTGCAGGCCTTCTCGGCGTACCCCTTGTCCTGGATCGTCGCCCCGGCCGGGACGCGTGCGGTGACCTGGCCGACGACCTCGTCGATGGTGGCCTTTGCCGAGGCGGCGGTGGTCTGGTCGCGCAGCGACGGCGGGTCGTTGCGGGCGGACCAGACGGCGAGACCCAGCAGCAGCAGCGCCCAGCCGATGACGAGGGTCGGCCACAGGTAGCGGCGGGCGGCCGGCTTCGGCTGGGGCGGCGGGGCGGCCTCGGGTGCTGGCGCGTCGATGGTCACGCCGTTCATGCTGCCACGTGTGTGCCCGTGGGCGTGTCGCGGTGGCCGCCCGAGCACCGCCCGCGGACAGAGATCGGCGTTTGCGGACAGAATGTCGGGCCAGGCCTCACTTCACGTCCTGAAACAGCGATCATCACCCGCAACACCCCTCCCATCGCGCCTCCGCCCCCGCCCCCGCCTCCGCCTGCGCCGACAGGCGGCAGGCGTTCGGAAGGGCACCTTCCATAACGCGGAGCGTTAAGAAGGTGCCCTTCCTTCGAAAACTAGGCGACGGCGAGGGAGACCTCGTTGACGCCGCGGGCGGCGTCGACGGTGGCGTCGCCGTTGCCGAAGCGGGACAGGGCCCGCAGCTGCCAGGTGCCCGGCGCGGCGAAGAAGCGGAACTGGCCCGCCGGCGAGGTCACGACCTCGGCGGTGAACTCGCCGCTGCGGTCGAGCAGGCGCACGTACGCCCCGGCGACCGGGTCACCGGACGCCTGCACGACGCCGGTGATGACGGTCTCCTTCTCCAGGTCGACGCTGAGCGGCAGCGGGGCGGCCTGGTCGGGGGCGGCGCAACCGGCCGCGACAGTGGAAGCAGCAGTCTGTGCGGTCATGGTGATCACGCCTTCCCGGGCTCGTCGCCCAGTGCCACCGGCACGCCGACCAGCGAGCCGTACTCGGTCCAGGATCCGTCGTAGTTCTTCACGTTCGCCTTGCCGAGGATCTCCTGCAGCACGAACCAGGTGTGCGAGGAGCGCTCGCCGATGCGGCAGTACGCGATGGTGTCCAAGCTGTCGTCGATGCCGGCGGCCGCGTACAGCTCGGTCAGCTCGGCGTCGGACTTGAAGGTGCCGTCCTCGTTCGCGGCCTTGGACCACGGCACGCTGAGCGCCGTGGGGATGTGGCCGGCCCGCTGCGCCTGCTCCTGCGGCAGGTGGGCGGGGGCGAGCAGGCGGCCCGCGTACTCGTCGGGCGAGCGCACGTCGATGAGGTTCTGCACGCCGATCGCCTTGACGACGTCGTCGCGGAAGGCGCGGATGCTCAGGTCCTGGTCCTGGGCGACGTACTGGGTGGCGGGGCGCGTTACCTCGTCCTTGGACAGCGGGCGGGCGTCCAGCTCCCACTTCTTGCGGCCGCCGTCGAGCAGCTTCACGTCGCCGTGGCCGTAGAGCTTGAAGTACCAGTACGCGTACGCCGCGAACCAGTTGTTGTTGCCGCCGTACAGCACGACGGTGTCGTCGTTGGCGATGCCGCGCGAGGACAGCAGCGCCTCGAACTGCTCCTTGTTGACGAAGTCACGGCGCACCGGGTCCTGCAGGTCCTGGCGCCAGTCCAGCTTGATCGCGCCGGCGATGTGGCCACCGTCGTAGGCGGTGGTGTCCTCGTCGACCTCGACGAACACGACGCCGGGTGCGGCGATGTTCTTCTCGGCCCAGTCGGCCGAGACGAGGGCGGATTCGCGACTCATGGAGTTCTCCCTTGAGATGTGGCTGGTGGATGAACGTCTGGTGCGGGTGACGCCACCGGGAGCGCGAGCGGGAGAAAGAAAACGTCGCCGCGTACGGGTCCACAGGGGGTTCACCGGGTACAGGGCGACGGCGGCTGGCTGACTTGCGGGGGCGGCCGGCTCTGCGATGAGCGGGCGATGCGAGTCAGTTGACAGAGCTGCTAAACGATCACGGAAGCGCGATCGAGGTGCGCAAACTGTGCCGCCGTCAGAGGACGGGGCAACACAGGCACGTGGCCACGCGGCACAGGTCGACCGCGCGCCGCTTGGTAAGCAGCGGACTCATAGTTGGTGACCCTACCAGCAGCGCTGTGATTTCGGGAATGTGTCGTCCACCATCCGGGACCGGTGGATCACCCTCCGAGATCGCGGAAGGTGATCCACTCGGCCGTCAGGCCAGCTCGACGTCCTTGGCGGTGAAGGACACGACGAGGCCGGTCGACTCGGTCTGCACGTCGGTCAGTTCCAGGTTGAAGGGCAGCTTCGGCAGGGTCAGCGTCACCGCGAGCCGGTCCTTGTAGGTGTTGAGGATCGTCTGGCTGATCGAGCCGGCGGCGCCTTTGAGCGAGGTGACGCGCAGCCGCACGTGGCTGCCGTCCACGACGGTGACCTCGGCGGTGCCGGTGACCTCGCCGATGAGCGGCACCTTGCCGCTGACCCGGACGTCGTTCGGGCCGGCCGAGGTCAGGGTGATCCCGCTCAGGCCGCTGGCCTCGACCAGGCTGGCGTACGACACGGTCGCGTCGCCGTCGACCCGGGCCGCCACCGGCCGCGCGGTGCCGTCCATGAGCTGGGACAGCTCCGCCTCGACGTCGTGGGCTGCCACGTTGAGCAGCGGCAGGGGCAGCGTGCCGCCCTTGAGGTCGCGCATCGTGATGTCGATCTGGGTGTACCGCCCGGCCGCGACCTGGGTCAGGAACGGGAAGCCCTGGATCTCGACCTCCGGCGGGGTCGAGGTGATGCCCTGGTCCTGCATCCGCGCGGACACCCGCGCGGCGATCTCACGTTCCGCGAAGTGCGCGCCGGCCCGGTCGGCTATCGCGACGAGCACCCCACCGACGACGAGCAGGACCGCGGTGACCGTGAGGAACTTCTTCATGCGGGCACCAGGAAGAACACGCTGATCACGTACGCGACCGGCGCGGCCAGCGCGAAGCCGGCCAGCGGGCCCTGCATGTGCCGGGCCAGCCACATGGTCGGCGCCTCGCCGGACTGCTCCCGCCCCGCCTCGGCGAAGCCGATGGTGAGGTCGGCCAGCACGGCGGCCCCGGCGGCGGCCATGCCGATCATCGCGGCCTGGCTGGGTGTGAACGGCACCAGGTAGCGGCCGATCACGGCGGCCACGCCGGTGCCCAGCATCGCGCCGATGACGATGCCCGCGGAGCCGCGCGGCACCTGGTCGGCCAGGCGCGGGTACGGCGCGAACACGTCGGTCAGGCGGGCGACGCCCAACGCGATGCCGCTGGCGATGAGACAGACCACAATGGCCTGTGTGCCCGCGGGAAGGCGGGTCAAAACAATGAGCGTGGCGAACGAGACCACGCCGAGCACGATGACCACCGTCGAGCCGAGCGACTCGGAGACGTGCATCCGCCCCTCGGGCCGCACCATCTGGCCCACGACGCCGGCGACCAGGCCGCCTGCCGCGATGAGGCCGAGCGGAGCCACCGAGGCCACGTCGCTCACGATCGCGGCGACGTCGGCGGCGAGCGCCGCGAGCACGCCCACCGTGGCGACCACCTTCACCCCGGGCGGGCGGATCGCCATGGTGGTGGCGAAGACGTAGAGCAGCTGCGCACCGAAGATCACGACGGCGTACGGGATGCGGCCCGTGCCCACACCCGCGGTTTGCGCGCCCATCACCAGGCCCACGCCGAGCAGCAGCGCGAAGCCGGCCACGGCCGCCGACAGCAGCCGCCGGACCGGGACGATCTCGGCCTCGGGGCCGTCCTGGCCGTCGTCGGGTTCGGCGTCGCCACCGCGGGCGCGCCGCCGGTCCTTCGTCTTCACCGCCTCGTCCCGGCGCGAACGCGCGCCGGGCTCGGCGCCCCGCTCGGCGGCGCCGCGGCTCGCGGGCACGGGAACGGGCGCAGGGCCACGGCCGGCCGGGCCAGGGCCGGGCCGGTGCGGCCCGTCGAACTGAGGGCCGGATGACCTGCGATTACGGACGCTGTCGTCGGGAGGGGAACCGAGCACGCAACGATCGTGCCACCTCACCCCCCAAGAGCGCACCTCACCGGGGTGGGAACCTGCGCGACTCGGGCGCGGCGCGCGAAACACGCGCGAAAACTGACCGAAACATTGCCTCGCGATCACGCCCGGTGAGTGACAAAGCCATGAGGTGCTGGTATTTCTATTGTTCTCGACTATGCTCATGCTTTACCCGCCCGTCAGCGACGCCGGGACCGACGTGAGGCCAGCCACGCCCCCCATGTGCTGCTCGCGCGGCCCTAGCCGCGAGGACGGAGGCGATCCGTGGAAATTCTGCTCCTGGTGACCGCACGCGCCGGCGAACCATCCGTTGTGCTTCCCGCGCTCGACCTGCTCCCACACACCGTGCGCACCGCGCCCCGCGACGTGCGCACTTTGGTGTCGGCCCCCAGCCCTGACGCGGTGCTGGTCGACGCGCGCACCGAACTGTCCGAGGCGCGGGCCACCTGCCGCATGCTGCACGCGACCGGTCTCGGCGTGCCGCTGATCGCGGTGGTCACCGAGGCCGGCCTGGTCGCGATGAACGCCGACTGGGGCGTGGACGACATCATTCTGGCCACGGCCGGTCCCGCTGAGGTGGAGGCGCGGCTGCGGGTGGCGGTCGGCCGGCTCAACTCCGCGACCGCCGCCGCCGGCGGCCTCATCCGCGGCGGCGAGCTGACCATCGACCCGGACACGTACGCGGCCAAGCTCAAGGGACGCCCGCTGGACCTCACGTACAAGGAGTTCGAGCTGCTGAAGTTCCTGGCGCAGCACCCGGGCCGGGTCTTCACCCGCGACCAGCTGCTGCGTGAGGTGTGGGGCTACGACTACTTCGGCGGCACCCGCACCGTGGACGTGCACGTGCGGCGCCTGCGCGCCAAGCTCGGCTCGGAGTACGAAGCCATGATCGGCACGGTCCGCCAGGTCGGCTACAAGTTCGTGGTGCCGTCCTCGCGCCAGCAGCTGGCCGAGCGCCCGCTCACCGACGCGGCCGAGCAGCTGCTCGCCGACCTGCCCACGATCTGACCCCCTCGGACCTGTCGCGCCCGTGGCTCCGGCCACGGGCGCGATCTGCTGCCCGGCGGGCGCGACCCGATTCACCGTGCGGGCATGAAGCGTTTTAACCGCTCCCGGCTACGCTGACGCCATGATCGGGTATGCCGAGCGGCGCGACCGGCTCACGCCGGACGAGGTCGCCGCCGTGGTCGAGCTGGCACGCGCGGCGGGGGACACCGACGGCGCATACCCGCTGTCCGAACACACCGTGCTGCACCTGCGGCACGGCGGTGAGGCCCCCGCGGTGCACCTCATAGCCCGCACCGCCGACGGCGAACTCGCCGGCTACGCCCACGTGGACACCACCGACGCGGTGGACGGGCCCTCGGCGGAGCTGGTCGTGCACCCCCTGCGCCGCCGCCACGGCCTGGGCCGGGCCCTGGTCAAGGCGGCCATCGAGGCGGCGGCCGAGGCCGACCCCGCGGGCCGGCTGCGGCTGTGGGCGCACGGCGACCACCCGTCGGCCGGCGCGCTGGCGCTGTCGCTGGGCTTCCGCCGGGCCCGGGTGCTGTGGCAGATGCGGCGCTCGCTGTTCGCCGAGGTGCCCCAGCCCGACCTGCCCGCGGGCGTGCTGCTGCGCCCGTTCCGGCCGGGCGAGGACGACGAGGCCTGGCTGGCGCTCAACGCGCGGGCCTTCGCCGACCACCCGGAACAGGGCCGGTGGACCCTGCGCGACCTGCACGTGCGGATGGCCGAGCCGTGGTTCGACCCGGCGGGCTTCCTGCTCGCCGAGCGCGACGGCGTGCTGGCCGGGTTCCACTGGACCAAGGTGCACGGCGAGCTGCGCCGCGATGCCGAGGACGCGCACCACCACGACCCGATCGGCGAGGTGTACGTGCTCGGCGTCGATCCGTCGGCGCACGGCTCCGGCCTGGGCCGCGCGCTGACCGCGGCCGGGCTGCGCCACCTGCGGGCCCAGGGACTCGACCAGGTCATGCTGTACGTCGACGAGTCGAACACCGCCGCGACGGCGCTCTACCAGCGGCTGGGCTTCGCCCGCTGGTCCACCGACGTGCTGTTCCAGCGGGCCTGAACACCCCCTTCCGCAATCCTGTGAGATCCATCATCATCTAAGGGTGCGCCCTCGGCCGGCGGCGACGGGTGGGAGGCGGCGTCATGGAGCAGGAGCCGCCCGACGTGCTGTCGCAGGGCGACCCTGCACCGGCCCTGGCCGCGCCCGCCGACTTCACCGACTGGGTGGCCCGCCGCCTGCCGCCGCTGGAGCACGCCGCCCGGCAGCTCACCGGCGACGACGCGGAGGCCGCCGCGCTCGCCCGGGAACTGCTCGGCCTGGTCGCGATGCGCTGGCCGAGGTTGCGCGCCAACGACGCGGAGCACCACGCCCCGCCCGGCGCGGCGGCGGACCGGCTCCTGCGGCGGCTGTTCGCGCGGGAGGCGGCCGATGCCATGCCGCAGCACCGGGTGCGGCTGGACCTGGACCGCACCCCGCCCGCCCGCCGTATCGGCCGCGCGCTGCCCACGACCGCCGAGGACGAGGCAGCCGCGCTGTGGCAGCGCGGCCGGGCCACCACGCGCCGCCGGTTGCTGATCGCGGGCGCGGTCGGCGCGGTGGCGCTGGGCGCGGCCGGCATCAGGGCGCTGACCACCGGGCGCGACGAGGGCCCGGCACCGCTGCCCGCCCTGCCCACCGGCCCGGCCCCGCTCGACGGGGTGGACGAGGTGCCGGCGGTGGCGCGGCAGCTCACGCTGCCCGTGGCGCTGGTCGCGAAGCTGCCGAGAGAACTCGCGCCCGGTGATCCGGCGCGGCTGCCCGCGTTGAGCGCTCGGCCGACGCTGCGGGCGCTCGCGGTGCTCGACGCCGCGACCGGCGGGGGTGCCACGGGCCCGCTGCTGGTGCTGGGCGAGGACGGCGGCTGGCGTCGGGTGGACAAGCTCCCGGCGGCGGCCGCCGCGCTGCTGTCGGCGGGAGCGCTCGCCCCGGACGGCACCCGGATGGCGGTGGTCACCGCCGACGAGCTGTGGGTGGTCGAGGCGGCCACCGGCCGGGCGCGGAAGTACGACGCCGCGCCGCAGTCGCCCGTCGTCGTCTGGCTCGGGCCGCGGCATCTGCTGGTCGCGGCCGACCAGCTGCTCGACGTCGGCACCGGTGCGCTGCTGCCGGTGCCGACAGGGGCGCGCGACGCGATCGCGCCCCGCCGCGCGGCCGGGACGGACGCGCCGTCGACGGTGCTGGAACTGCTCTCGGCCGGGGACCCGATCACGGCCCCGCCGCGGGTGCGCAGCTGGGAGTTCGACGGGCGTTACCACAGCGAGGGCACGATCGCGGTGACCGGGCCGGGCGCGGGGCGGCTGGGTCAGTTCCTCGGCCCCGGGTTCGGGGTCGCGGGCGGGGGAGACCTGGTCGCGCGGATGTGCGAGCCGATGGGGCTGCCGGTACGCGCCGACTGGCGGCCCGCCGAAGCGGTGGCCGTGCTGGATCCCGGCGCGGCCCGGGTGCGACGGCTGCTGGTGGCGGACGCCGACGTGACCGGCGGCCTGACGCTGCTGGGCTGGCTGGACCGGCGGCGGGTGCTGCTGAGCTGCGGTGGCGGATCGGGCGCGACGCCCGGGGTGACCCAGCGGGTGCTGGTGTGGGACGTACGCGACGGCGGCCTCGCGCTGGTGGCGACGGTGGCCTCGGGCGGCGCACTGTCGCTGGCCGACCTGGACGGGGCTGTGTGACCCCGTTCACCTTCCGGCCACATCCTGCTGAGGGGACCGACACCGGTCCTGTTTTGCCTGTTCACCCTACGTTCACCTGAGACGGGAGAACCGTCTACCTGGGCCGTGCAATGTCGGGGTCAGGCCGGCGACGGCCGTTATCCCTGACTAGGAAGGCACCCCTGAAGTGAACCGTAACGTGCTCTCTCGGCGCGTGCTTGCGGGCGTCGCGATCGCTGCGCTTGCTCTTGCCGGTTGCTCCTCGAAGGGCGACACCACCGCGGACCCCTCCGCCAGTGCCGCCAGCGGCGTGGCCGCCCTCTCCGGTGAGCTGAAGGCCTCGGGCGCCAGCTTCCCGAACACCTACTACCAGGAGGTCATCCTCTCCCTGAAGGATGCCGCTCCGAACTTCAAGGTGACCTACAACTCGGTGGGTTCCGGCACCGGCAAGAAGGAGTTCGGCTCCGGCCTGGTCGACTTCGCCGGCACCGACAGCACGGTCAAGGACACCGACGGCGTGCCCGCCGGTTCCTACCTCTACATCCCGACCGTCGCCGCGCCGATCACCGTGTCGTACAACCTCAAGGGCGTCGACAAGCTGCAGCTCAGCCCGGTCACCCTGGCCAAGATCTTCCAGCGTGAGATCAAGACCTGGAACGCGCCGGAGATCGCCGCCGACAACCCGGGCGTGACCCTGCCGGCCACCGCGATCTCCGTGGCGCACCGCTCGGACGGCTCGGGCACCACCAACAACTTCACCAAGTACATGGTGGCCGCCGCGGGCGCCGCCTGGAAGCTGGGCAGCGGCGACACCGTCGCGTGGCCGGCCGACACCCAGGCCGGTGCCAAGAACACCGGTGTGGCGCAGCTGATCAAGGCCGCTGACGGCGGTATCGGCTACGTCGACCTGAGCGACGCCAAGGACTCCGGTCTGCCGTTCGCCGCGATCAAGAACAAGGACGGCCAGTTCGTGCTCCCGACGCTGGACGGCGCCACCGCGGCGCTCGCCGGCGCCGAGCTCAAGGACGACCTGACCTTCAACCCGCTGAACGCGGCGGGCGCCAACTCCTACCCGATCACGGCGCCGACCTACCTGCTGGTCAAGCCGAAGTACGACGACCCGAAGAAGGCCGAGCTGGTCAAGGGCTTCGTCAAGTACCTGCTGACCGACGGCGCGGCCATCGCGGCCGAGGTCAACTACGCGGTGCTGCCGGCCGACCTGCAGGCCAAGGCCCTCGCCCAGCTGGACAAGGTCAGCTGAAGCTGATCTGACCTGAGCACCACCCCGGTGCGGCGGGTCCTGCCCGGACCCGCCGCACCGGCCTCGCCAGGCCACCCCTCGGAGAAGAGATGACAGTCCTAGACAAATCCGCTCAGCTGACCCGGAAGGACCGCGGCAGGCACGCCGACCGGCTCTTCTGGGCCTTGTGCGTCTCCGCGGGCTTCGCGGTGCTGGTGATCCTGGCGTTGATCCTGATCACCATGGTGAAGGAGGCCTACCCGGCCTTCTCGTCCGAGTTCTTCACCAGCTCGACCTGGATCCCCAACGACCCCGACGGCGACGGTCCGGCCAAGCCGGTCTACGGCACCCTCGCCTTCCTGTACGGCACGCTGGTGGTCTCCGCCATCGCCGTCATCGTCGCGGTCCCCGTCTCGATCGGCATCGCGCTCTTCCTGACCGAGCTGGCCCCGCGCCGGATCCGCACCGCCATCGTCACCCTCATCGACCTGCTGGCGGCGGTGCCCTCGGTGGTGTTCGGCCTGTGGGGCATCCTGGTCGTCGCGCCGGCCATGACGCCGGTCTACAACTGGCTGCACGAGGTGCTGGGCGGGGTGCCGGTGCTCGGCGCGCTGTTCGGCGAGCCGCGCAGCAGCGGCCGCAGCTTCATGACCGCGGGCCTGATCCTCGCCATCATGATCGTCCCGATCATCACGTCGATCGCGCGCGAGGTCTTCGCGACCGTGCCCGACTCCGACAAGCAGGCGGCCTGGGCACTCGGCGCCACCCGCTGGGAGATGATCAAGGGTGCGGTGCTGCCGCACAGCTTCGGCGGCGTCGTCGGCGCGGTCATCCTGGGCCTCGGCCGCGCGATGGGCGAGACCATCGCGGTCGCCCTGGTCATCGGCAGCTCGGTGCAGATCGCCGCGAACCTGTTCGAGGGCGGCTACGCGCTGCCGGCCATCATCGTCGACCAGTGGGGCGAGTCCACCGGGGAGTTCACCGCGGCCCTGATCGGCATGGGTGTGGTGCTGTTCGTCATCACCGTCGTGGTCAACCTGATCGCCCGGTTCGTCGTACGCCGGGCGGAGATCCGGATGAGGGGAGCGTCAGCATGACCACGACCGCCACCCGTCCCGCGGCGGCTGCTCCGGTGCCGGCGGACCTGCGCCGTTCCGCGCTGCCGCTGCGCCGCCGCCTGACCGACGGCTTCAGCAAGTCGCTCATGGGCCTGGCGCTGATGATCGCGCTGATCCCGCTGGGTCTGGTCATCTTCCACGTGGCCAGCCGGGGCCTGGCGCTGATCAGCTGGGACTTCCTGATCGAGGACATCCCGAACTCGGCCCGCCGGGCCGGCGGCGGTATGGGCCCCGCGGTGGCCGGCACGCTGGTCATCACCGGCGCCGCGGCCGCCATGGCGATCCCGCTCGGCGTGCTCGGTGCGATCTACCTCAACGAGTACGGCAAGCAGAACGCGCTGGCCCGGCTCATCCGGACGATGTCGGACGTCATGACGGGCGTGCCCTCGGTCGTCATGGGTCTGTTCATCTACGTCTCGTACGTGCTGGTGGTCAAGGAGCAGTCCGGCTTCGCGGCCGCGCTCGCCCTGGGCTGCCTGATGCTCCCGGTGATCATCCGCAGCTCCGAGGAGATGCTCCGGCTGGTGCCGGACGAGCTGCGCCAGGCCAGTGCCGCACTCGGCGCCCGGCGGTGGAAGACGACGATCTCCGTGGTGCTGCCCGCAGCGATCTCCGGCATCGTCAGCGGCGTGATGCTGGCCATCGCGCGAGCCGCGGGCGAGACCGCGCCGGTCGTGCTGGTCGCCGGCACGATCTTCACCGCCAACTGGAGCCTGGACGGGGCCAACACCACCCTGGCCGCGCAGATCTTCAAGAACGCCGGAGAGCCGTTCCCAGCGGCCCAGGAACGCGCGTGGGGCGCGGCGCTCACGCTGATGGTGATCGTGCTCCTGTTCACCGTCGCGTCCCGCCTGATCTCCAGCCGCTTCGCCATCAAGGAACGTTGAGGATGACCGCCATGAGCACCGACTTCACCCTGTCCACCCTTCTTCCGGGAGCCGTGCCCGCCATGCCCGTCGCGTCCGCACCGCCGGTGATGCAGCTGGAGAACGTCAGCGTCTTCTACGGCAACTACGAGGCCGTCCGCGGCACCACCATGGCCGTCCGCGAGCACCAGATCACCGCGCTCATCGGCCCGTCGGGCTGTGGCAAGAGCACCGTGCTGCGCTCGCTCAACCGGATGAACGACCTGGTGGCGGGTGCCCGGGTGGCCGGCAAGATCACGTTCCACGGCCAGGACCTGTACGCCCCGGACGTCGACCCGATCCAGGTGCGCCGCCGCATCGGCATGGTCTTCCAGAAGCCGAACCCGTTCCCGAAGTCCATCTACGAGAACGTGGCGTACGGCCTGAAGATCAATGGGATCAAGGACAACATGGACGACCGTGTCGAGCAGGCGCTGCGCGGCGCGGCCCTGTGGGACGAGGTCAAGAACAAGCTGAAGACCAGCGGCCTGGCCCTGTCCGGCGGTCAGCAGCAGCGGTTGTGCATCGCGCGGGCGATCGCGGTCAAGCCCGAGGTGATCCTCATGGACGAGCCGTGCTCCGCGCTCGACCCGATCGCCACCGGCAAGATCGAGGACCTGATGCACGACCTGGCGGGCACGTACACCATCGTGATCGTCACCCACAACATGCAGCAGGCGGCCCGCGTCAGCCACCACACCGCGTTCTTCACCGCGGAGCTGGACGAGGCCGGCGTGCGCCACGGCCGCCTGGTCGAGTTCAACGACACCGGCCGCATCTTCACCAACCCCGCCGACAAGCGCACCGAGGACTACATCACCGGCCGCTTCGGCTGATCGGCCCCGCGGCCTGGCCTGGCCGACGGCCGCGGACCAGCGGCAACTCTTTAAGACTTGCGGCCTCAGGGACTCCCTGAGGCCGCAAGTCTTTAAGAGTTGTGGCAGAGGGCGGGTCAGAGGGTGGGCATGTAGGGGGTGGTCACGTCGCGGTGGGTGGTGAGCATGTCCGCGACCGTGGGGTACGCGGACAGTTCGCGCAGCGTGACCAGCGTCGGGGGGAGCATGGGCAGGTCGCCGGACTCGTGTTCGGCGATGGCCTCCTCGGGCGTCAGCCAGCGGGCCCGGTCGGCCTCGAACTCCGGCAGCGCGGCGTCCTGGCCGTCGGGCATGGCGGCCAGGAAGAACCACGTGTCGAAGCGGCGCGGCTCGAAGACCGGGGTCAGCCAGCGGTGCCACGGCGTCAGCGCGGCCGGGAGCAGGGTCACCCCGGTCTCCTCCTCGATCTCGCGTACCGCCGCGTCGGCCGGGGTCTCGCCGGCCTCCAGCGATCCGCCGGGGAACGCCCACATGCCGCCGAACGCCATCGCCCGCATCCGCCGGATCAGGAAGATCGTGCGGTCGGGGCGGATCAGGACCACGGTCGACGCCTCGCGGGGCGTCGCGGGCTCCGCCCCGGACTCGGCGAACTCGCGGGCCAGTGTCTCGAAGCGGGCCCGCTGCTCGGGCGGCAGCAGGTCGAACGGGTTACTCGACATGGACCAGCACCGCCTGTCCCTGGCCGACGCCGATGCAGGCCGCCGCGATGCCGTAGCCGCCGCCCTGGCGGCGCAGCGTGTGGCACAGGTCGACGACGACCCGGGGCGCGGACGCGCCGAGTGGGTGGCCGTACGCGATCGCGCCGCCGTCGACGTTGACCAGCTCGGGGTCGATCTCCGGCAGCTCGTGCAGACAGCTGAGCACCATCGCGGCGAAGGCCTCGTTCAGCTCCCAGGCGGCGATGTCGCCGAAGCCGAGCTTCGCCTTGGCCAGCAGGGCCCGGATCGCGGGGACCGGGCCGGTGGAGAAGCGCTCCGGGGAGACGCCCGCGACGGTGCTCGCCACGATGCGCCCGAGCGGCCGCACGCCGAGGCGCTCGACCGCCGCGGCGGAGCCGATCAGGGTCGCCGCGGCGCCGTCGTTGACGGGTGAGGAGTTGCCCGCGGTGACGGTGCCGTCCGGCGTGAACGCGGGCCGCAGCTTGGCCAGCGCGGCGGCGCTGGTGTCGGGGCGCACCGACTCGTCGCGGGTCACCCCGGCGACCTCGACCACCCGGTCGTCGAAGCGGCCCTGCGCCCAGGCCGCGGCGGCGCGCTGGTGGGAGCGCAGCGCCCAGGCGTCCTGCGCCTCGCGGCCGATGCCGAACTCCTGCGCGACCTGCTGGGCGGCCACTCCCAGCGGCACGGTCCAGTCGTCGGGCATCAGCGGGTTGACCATGCGCCAGCCGAGCTGGGTGTTCCACAGCTTCGCCTCGCCGGGGAACGCGGTGTCGGGCTTGGCCAGCACGAACGGGGCGCGGCTCATGCTCTCCACGCCACCGGCGACGACCAGGTCGTTGTCGCCCGCGCGGACGGCCCGGGAGGCCTGCACGATCGCCTCGGCGCCCGCCGCGCAGAGCCGGTTGACGGTCACCCCGGGCACCGTCACGGGCAGGCCCGCCAGCAGCGCCGCCATCCGGGCCACGTTGCGGTTGTCCTCGCCCGCGCCGTTGGCGTCGCCGAGGATGACGTCCTCGATCATGGCCGGGTCCAGCTCGGGGTGCCGCTTGAGCAGCGCGACCAGGGGCGCGGCCGCGAGGTCGTCGGTGCGTACGCCGGACAGCCCGCCCTTGTGGCGGCCGAACGGGGTGCGGACCGCGTCGATGAGAAACGCCTGCGAGGTCATGCTCCGCAGGCTACGTCACCTGAGGGATCGTTCAGTAACCCAGGTTCGTGAAGCCCAGGTACGCGCGCAGCTTCTCGGTGTGCGCCGACGGGGGCAACGCGGTGCCGTCGATCGCCCGCAACTCGGCGACGCCGCGCACGCTGGACAGCAGCCACACGCCGTCGGCGGTGCTCAGCTCGGCCGGGGTCACCATGCGCTCGGCGGCGGTCCAGCCGAGGTCGCCGGCATCGTCGAGCAGGTGGCGCGCGGTCGTGCCGGGCAGGATGCCGGTGGTCTCCGCGGGCACCGTGTGCAGCGTGTCCCCGTTCAGCCAGACCAGCGTCGAGGTCGGGCCCTCCAGGGCGTAGCCGTCCGCGGACACCCACAGCGCGTCGTCGGCGCCCTGTGCCAGAGCCCAGCGCTGCGAGGCCATGTTGATCGCGTACGACAGCGACTTCACGCCGCCGAGCAGCCACGGGGCCGAGGTGCGGGCGTCGGCCGGGTAGCCCAGCGAGATCGTGGTGACGGTGATGCCGTCGCGGCGGGCGGCCAGGGTCGCCGCGCCGATCGGGTTCACGGTGGCGAAGCAGGTCACCGGGCCGCCGGTGGCGGCGGTCGCCTCCGCGCCGCGGGTGCAGACCAGGCGCAGCGCGCCCTCCAGCTCGGCCGGCCACTGGGCGCAGGCCGTCGCGGCCAGCTCGCGCAGCGCGGACTCGGCGGGCAGGGCCAGCTCCATCCGGGCGGCCGAGCGGGCCATCCGGGCCAGGTGCTCGCCGATCAGCCAGGGCTGCACGCCGCCGCGGCCGTCGGGCCGCACGTGCATGGTCTCGAAGACCCCGTCGCCGCGCAGCACGCCGAGGTCGTCGGCACGGAGCACGGGAGTGTCGGCCGGCACCACGCCGAGGCCCTGGACCACGAGAACAGGCTGCACCACGGGCGGAATGCTACGCGGCCCCGAGATCTGAGCCGCTGCGGCAGGGCGAACTATGATCGGACGATGCCCGAACAAGGCTCCGCCGAGCTGGCCGAACTCCTGCGTGATCGCGGCCTGCGGCTCACCCCCCAGCGGCAACTGGTGCTCGACGCCGTGCGCCAGCTCGTCCACGCGACCCCGGAACAGGTGCACGCGGCCGTGTGCGAGGTGGCCTCCGGGGTCAACATCACCACCGTGTACCGGACCCTGGAGCTGCTGGAAGAGCTCGGGCTGGTCACCCACGTGCACCTGTCGCACGGCGCGCCGACCTACCACGACGCGGCGGTCGTGCAGCACGTGCACCTGGTCTGCCGCAACTGCGACACGGTCACCGAGCTGGAGCAGAGCGAGCTGGCCCCGCTCGCGGAGCGGCTGCTGACGCAGCGCGGCTTCCGGATGGACATCGGGCACGTGGCCTTGTTCGGACTCTGCGGGAGCTGTGCGTGATGGGTACGACCGTGCTGGTGGGTCACTTCGACCCCGACTCCGCCGACGCCGCCGTCCCGGCGCACCACGGCGACCCGAACCGTGAGCAGCGGACCCTGCTCACCGCCGCCGGGCTGGTGGACCGCTCGCACCGCGGGGTGCTGGCGCTGACCGGCCCCGAGCGGCTGAGCTTCCTGCACAACCTCACCTCGCAGCACCTGACCGAGCTGGCCGACGGCCAGGGCACCCGCACGCTGGTGCTGTCCCCGCACGGGCACATCGAGCACGAGCTGTGGGTGTCCGAGGTCGGCGGCACGCTCTGGGTCGACGTCGAGCCGGGCACGGTCGACGACCTGGTGACCTTCCTGACCCGGATGCGCTTCTTCACCCAGGTCGAGATCAAACCCGCAGACCTGGTCGTACACAGCCTGGTCGGCCCCGGGGCCCTGGCCGCCGCCGCGAAACTCGGCGTGGCCGTGCCCGCGGAGCCGGACGTGCTGGACGTGCCGGGGCCCAAGTTCGCCACCGGTGCGGTCCTGCCCCGACCGACGACGGTGTACGCCCTGGCCGCGCTGCCCGGCGGTGGCTTCGTCCGCAGGCACTCCCTCGGCGACGTGCCGGTGCTGGACCTGCTGCTGCCCGCCGAGACCGCCGCCGCGACGCTGGCCGCCCTGGAGTTGCCACCCGCAGGACTGTGGGCGTACGAAGCCGTGCGGGTGGCCGCGAAGCAGGCGCGGGTCGGCGTGGACACCGATCACCGGACGCTGCCGTCGGAGGTGGACCTCACCGCCGCCGCCGTGCACCTGGAGAAGGGCTGCTACCGGGGTCAGGAGACGGTGGCCCGGGTGCACCACCTCGGCAAGCCGCCGCGTGCGCTGCGCCTGCTGCACCTGGACGGCATCGCCACCGACGAGCTTCCGGCGCGTGGCACCGAGATCACGGCTGGTGGCCGTACCGTCGGATTCATCGGCACCGCGGCCCGGCATGCGGAACTCGGACCGATCGCGCTCGCGGTCCTCAAGCGCAATATTTCCGGCGACACCCCCCTCACCGCGGGAGAATCTACGGCCTCTATCGACCCTGACTAGAAATATGACAGGATGCGCGCATGACGAACGGCACTCTGATCACCGTCGCGCCCACCGGCGCGGAATCCGCCAAGGCTGACGTCCCCGCCCTGCCGGTGACGCTCGATGAGCTGGTCGCGACCGCGAAGGAGTGCGAGGCCGTCGGCGCGAGCGTGATCCACGTGCACATCCGCGACGACGAGGCCAAGCCGAGCCTGGACCCGGTACGGCTGCGCGAGACCGTCGCCGCGCTGCGGTCGAGCACCGACCTGATCGTGCAGCTGTCCAGCGGCGGCTCGGTGCACGACCCGGAGTCCGCCCGGCTGGCCGTGCTCGACGCCGGCCCGGACATGGCCAGCTGCACCATGGGCACCGTCAACTTCGGCGACGACGTGTTCATGAACCGCTGGGAGTTCATCGTCGACCTGCACACCCGGATGCAGGAACGCGGCGTCGTGCCGGAGTACGAGATCTTCGACCTCGGCCACCTGTGGGCCCTGCAGCGCCTGCTCGACAAGTACGGCCTGCCCGCCGGCGGCCACGTGCACGTCGACTTCGTGATGGGCGTGCCCGGCGGCATGCCCGGCACCGCCGCCGCCCTGGTCGCCTGCCAGCAGGCCCTGCGCGAGCTGCCCGAGGGCACCACGTTCTCGGCCACCGGCATCGGCCGGTTCACCCTGCCGGTGCTGCTCACCTCGCTCGGCTCCGGCGGCCACCTGCGGGTCGGCATGGAGGACACGGTCACCTACGCCAAGGGCCAGCCGGTCGAGTCCAACGCCCAACTCGTCGCCCGTGCGTCCGCATTCGCCCGGTTGGCGCAGCGCCCGCCGCTGACCCCGGGTGAGGCACGCAACCTCCTGGGGATCCCGCCGCGCTGAAATGTGAAACCCCGGTAGCGTTCCTTACCATGGGCAAGGTTTACGAGGGCGGCGTACCGCTCGTCGAGGTGGAGCGCAGCGGGTTCGTCGAGGGCTGGCACCGCGGGTCGGTGATCGTCCTGGACGCGGCCGGAAACCCGGTCGCGTCCGCCGGTGACGTCACCGGACCGATCTTCGCGCGTTCGTCCAACAAGCCCATGCAGGCCATCGGCATGCTCCGCGCCGGGCTGCGCCTGGCCGACCCGGCGGACCTGGCTCTGGTCACCGCCAGCCACTACGGCGAGGACTTCCACGTCTCCCGGGTACGCGCCCTGCTGCGCAGCGGCGGGCTCACCGAGGCCGCCCTGCGCTGCCCGCCCGACCTGCCCCTGGACGACGCCGCGAAGATCGCCAGCGGCGGCACCCCGCAGCGCGTCTACATGAACTGCTCCGGCAAGCACTCCGGCATGCTGCTCACCTGCCGCGCCGCCGGCTGGGCCGTGGAGGACTACTTCCAGCCCGACCACCCGCTGCAGCACCGCCTCAACGAGACCATCGAGGAGTTCGCGGGCGAGTCCGCGGCCGCGATGGGCGTCGACGGGTGCGGCGCGCCGGTGCTCGCACTGTCGCTGACCGGGCTGGCCACCGCGTTCCGGCGGCTCGCCGAGGGGGTGCCCGGGTCGCTGGAGCGCTCGGTCGCCGACGCCATGCGGGCGTACCCGGAGCTGGTCAGCGGCACCAACCGCGAAGACGCCCAGCTCATGCGCGCCGTACCCGGCCTGGTCAGCAAGGTCGGCGCGGAAGGCGTCTGGGCCGCCGCCGTCCCCGGCAAGGGCGCGGTAGCCATCAAGATCGACGACGGCGCCGCCCGAGCCCGCGGCCCCATCATGATCACGGCCCTGCACCGCCTCGGCGTCGCCGTCAACGTCCCCACCCTCACCGAACCCGCCCTCCTCGGCGGCGGCCGCCGCGTAGGCGCCCTCCACCCCCTCTGGTAACCCCTGCTTTTCGTGTTGATCATGAACTTATGGCACGGCTCGACGGTGTGTCGCCGGCCTAACTTCATGATCGACCAGCTGGTCGGTCGGGCCTCGGGATGATCGCTGTTTCCCGGTCATGATCTGCGGTTCAGCCCCAGGTTTTGACCTCGAACGGCGATCGTCGCCGCGAGCGGGCGGTCTTTGCCGCCGGTGCGCTGCGGGGAGGTCGGTGATCATGAAGTTGTGGCGGGGACGCGCCGGTGACCCGTGCCATAAGTTCATGATCAACGCGCGCGGGCGTGGGGAGTGTGGGCTGGGGTGGGTCGGGAATGGGGCGGTTTGTGGCGTGGCGTAGGTCGCTAGCGGGGAGTTAGCAATATGCTTGCTCTTGCTAGCGGTCGTGGGTAGCTTGGTGGGCGTGCAGAGTCCCGACATCGGCGCCTTCATCAAGGATCTGCGGGAGAACGCCCGCATCTCCCTGCGGCAGCTGGCCGAGCAGGCCAACATCAGCAATCCGTACCTCAGCCAGATCGAACGCGGGCTGCGCAAGCCGTCCGCCGAGGTCCTGGCGCAGCTGGCTGCGGCGCTGCGGGTCTCCACCCCGGCCATGTACCTCAAGGCCGGGCTGCTCGGGTCTGACGACCACCAGGGCGTGCCGACCGCGATCGCGGCGGACCCGCTGCTGACGGTCGCGCAGAAACAATCACTCACGCAGATCTACGAGACGTTCGTACGCGAGAACGCGCGCGCCGAAGAAACCGCGACCCCGGAGTCCGCCCCCGCGGCGGCCCCGGCGGAGCCGACCGTTGCCACGGCGAAGAAGCCGACGGTCAAGAAGGCGGTCAAGAAGGCCGTGCGCCAGCAGGCACAGGAGGAACAGTGACCATGACCCAGACGTCGAGCAAGTCCGGCAAGTCCGACGAGCGCACCTACCCGAGCGCGTTCTACGCCGCCGCGGGCGTGGGCGACATGGCGTACGAGCAGCTGCGCAAGCTGCCCGAGCTGGCCGACAAGCTGCGCGACAAGGCGGCGGAGTTCGCCGACCAGGCCGCCAAGACCGACATGCCGCAGTGGAAGGCCAAGGCCAACGAGTACGGCGCCTTCGCCACCAGCAAGGCCGCCGAGCTCACCTCGAAGGTCGACGCGGCGCAGATCCGCGACAGCATCGTCGCGGGCACGCAGACCGCCGCGGAGAAGGCGACGAAGTTCTACGACACCCTGGTCGCCCGCGGCGAGCAGGCGTTCACGGAGCAGCCCGCGACGCCGGGCTTCGACGCCAAGTCCGAGACCAAGTCCGAGACCGCGTCCGCGCCCACGGCGAAGGCCGAGGCCAAGACGGGTGAGGACGTGCCGCCGGCCGCCAAGCCCGCCGCGAAGAAGCCGCCGCGCGCCACGAAGTGACCCCGTGTTCTCGTCGCGGCGTGCCGATCGACCGGTCGGTACGCCGCGACGAGACGTATCCGGCGTCGTCACGGCTGGGATGCCGGGCTCGATGGTTCTAAGCTGTGAGCCATGGTTGCGCTCGCTATCAAGGGCTGGATCGAATTCATCCTGTGGATCTTCATCCTGGGCATCCTGCTCTGGTCTTTCGCCGACTGCGTGATCCGGCGCAGCGAGGCGTTCCCCGCGATCGGCACCATGCCCAAGGCCGGCTGGTTGCTCGTGATCCTGCTGCTGGCCGTGCTGACCCTCTTCCTCGGTGTCGGATTCTTCGGGTTCATCGGCGCCGGCGTCGCCGCGTACTACCTGCTGGATCTGCGCCGCGGCCTGCGCGAGGCCACCGAGGGACCCTGGTGATTTGGTGATCAACGATCTGCGCTGGCCGCCCCCGCCGGACGGATTCCCCCGACGCCTCGGCAAGCCGCGCAACTCCGCCCCCAACACCGGCCGCCCCGCACCGCCCGCGCTGCCCACCGAGATCGTCGACACCCCGCACGGCGTGCAGCTGGAGCGGCTCAGCACCGGTGTCGGCGAACCGGTCACCGTCTTCGCGCACGGTCTCGGCCACGGCATCGCCGAGACCCGCCCGCTGGGCAGCGCCGTCGCCGGCAAGCGGGTCTTCTTCCAGTTCCGCGGCCACGGCGAGTCCAGCTCGCCGCGCGGCACCTGGGACTACGGCGACCTGGCCCGTGACCTGCGCGCCATCGCCGACATGACGGGTGCGACCCGGGCCCTCGGGGTGAGCCTGGGCGCGGGTGCGCTGTGCCGGCTGCTGGCCGAGACGCCCGACCGGTTCGAGAAGGTGGTGCTGTTCCTGCCCGCCGTGCTCGACCGCCCGCGGCCCGAGGCGGCCCGCCGCCGACTGGTCAACCTGCTGGAGGCGATCAACAGCGGTGACCTGCCGACCGTGGCCAACGCCGTGGTCGAGGAGATCCCGCCGTCGGCCCGCAACGGGGCGTCGGGCTGGGCGTACGTGCGCCAGCGGCTCAACACCCTGATGAACACCGGTCTGAGCAGCGGCCTGCTCACCCTGCCCGACCAGGTGCCCGTGCCGGACGTCAACCTGCTCCGGGACGTGAGCGCCCAGGTGCTGGTCATCGGCTGCATCGGCGACGACCTGCACCCGGCGTCCGTGGCCGAGGAGCTGGCGGCCGTCCTGCCGACGGCGACCCTGCACATCTACAACCGGCCCTCGGTGCTCTGGCACGAGCGTGCCGACCTGCGGGAACGGATCTCCGGCTTCCTGAACGGCTGACCGGCGGCGGCTCGTACCGGCGGTCCGGCCGGGCGGCCGACCCCTACGACTTCCCGACGGCGTCCACTAGGCTCCCCGTTCGTGGCAGGTCGAGCGGTCTCAGAGTTCTTCGTCGGCGTACGGCTGCTCCTGCGGGGCGTCGGGCGCTACGTGCGCAGCCCGAAGCTGATCCTGCTGGGGCTGATCCCCGCCGTGCTCAGCCTGCTGCTGTTCGCCGGGCTGTTCACGCTGCTGTTCTTCTACGTCGACGAACTGTCGGCCGAGGTCACCTGGTTCGCCGACGACTGGGCCAAGGGCCTGCGCGACTCGGTGCGCCTGCTCGCCGGGATCGCCCTGGTCGGGGTGAGCGGGCTGGTCGCCGTGGTGTCGTACACGGCGGTCACGCTGCTGATCGGCGACCCGTTCTACGAGGCGATCGGCGCGGCGGTCGAGGAGGACTTCGGCGGCGTGCCCGACGCGGTCGACCTGCCCTGGCACCAGGAGCTGCGGCGCAGCATCTTCGACGCGCTGCGGCTGCTGGCGGTGTCCGTGATGATCGCGATCCCGCTGTTCGCCGGTGGCTTCATCCCCGTGGTCGGCCAGACGGTTATCCCGGTGCTGGGCGCGTTCGTCGGCGGCTGGTTCCTGGCGCTGGAGATGGTCGCGGTCGCCTTCAACCGGCGCGGGCTGCGGCTGCCCGACCGCCGGGTGGCGCTGCGCAAGCACCGGGCCAGCGCGCTCGGCTTCGGCGTCGCCGTGTTCTGCTGCTTCCTGATCCCACTCGGCGCGGTGCTGATCATGCCCGCCGCGGTGGCGGGCGGCACGCTGCTCGCCCGCCGCTCCCTCGGCCTGTCGATCGAGCAGTAGCCCATGTCCAGCCGAACCCTCCCCGACAGCCCCGCGTCCAGTGCCGCACCGGCGGACGTTTCCGGGACCCCGAGTCCACGCGGCGTCACGCCCGGCCCGCTTCCGGCGGGCGCGCGGAGCGGCCCGGCAGGCGGGTCCGCGACCTGGCGGCCCGTCGCGATCATCGCGCTGCTGTTCGCCGTCACCGCCGAGTCGCTGCGCGCCTGCGGGCCGCTGCTCGACCAGGTGGCCGGTCCGGTCGGCATCGTCAACGCGGCGCTGATCGCGGTGGCGATCTTCGCCGTGCCGGGACTGCTGCTGAAGGTGACCGGCCGGGCCGGCAGGATGCCGTTCCTGTCGATCACGGTCGGGTTGCTGGCGGTGGTCCGGGTCGGCGGGGGCGAGCCGTACCTGGAGCCGACGCTGGCCGTGGTCGCGCTCGGAGCCGTGCTGGCGATGGTCGCGCTCGCGGGGGCGGTGCGCCGGCTCGGAGATCCGGTGACGGTGACCGTCGGCCTGCTGGCCGGTGGGGCGCTCGACCTGGCGGTGCGGTCGTTCTCGGTGACCTGGGACGGGCTGTGGCACCGCGGCGACCTCACCGGGCTGCTGGTGCCGACCATGATCCTGGCCGCACTGGTGCTGCTGTGCCTGCCGCGGACGCCCGAGGTCGCTGCCGCGGCCAACGGGCGCACCTGGGCGCTGGGCGGATACCTCGCGCTGTGGACGACGACGCTCGGCAACGCGGCCTTCGCCGCGTCGCAGTCGGGGGTCGCGCTCCAGCTGTGCCTCGCGGCCCTGATCGGGGTGCTGCTGGTCGCGATCGAGCTGGTACGCCGGCTGACGCTGCACGGCGGAACGAACGCCATCGCGGAGCCCGACCACTGGATCGCGGGCTCGGCGGCGCTCGCCGGGATGGCCGGCGGCCTCGCCCTGGCCTGGTGGGGTGCCGGACCATGGGTGCTGCTCGGCATCGCGCTGACGCAACTGTCCGCCACGATCGCGGTCGCGCGGGCCACCGCGGCCTCCGGCAACCGGGGCGACTGGGCGTACGGCCTGGTCTGGGTCCTGCCTGTGCTGCTGTTCCAGGTGCACTACGACATGCCGCTGCCGTTCGACAACCGGTGGCTGCCGATCGCGCTCGCGGTCGCGGTCGGGCTCGCCGGGATGGGCCGGCGGCCGTACCACCCGGGTGGCTGGCGCTTCGACCTGCGCGGGCTCGTGGCCCGGCCCGCCCTGGTCACCGGGGTCGCCGCGCTGCTGCTGGCGGTCCCGGTGCTGATGCACGTCACCCGGCCGAGCGCTCCGGCGGCCGATGCGAGCGCCACCGGCCTGCGGGTGCTGAGCTGGAACGTCAAGTACGGCCGGGATGACGCCACCGGGCAGGCTGACCCGCGGCAGCTCGCCGAGGCGATCCGGGCGGCGGCTGCGGACGTGGTGGTGCTGCAGGAGGTCAGCCGGGGCTGGGCGATCGGCGGTGGCGTGGACGTGGCCGAGTACCTGTCCCGGGAGCTGGGCATGCCGTTCACGTGGTCACCGGCCGCGGACGGTCAGTTCGGCAACCTGCTGCTGACCCGGCTGCCGGTCAGCGGGGTGCGCACCGGGCGGCTGCCGTACGGGCAGGGGCCGATGTGGCGGTCGTACCTGAAGGCGACGGTGACCTTGCGAGGCGGCCGCAGCCTCGACGTGGTCACCGCGCACCTGACCCACCGCAAGCCGAACACGCCGACCCGGCTGGCGCAGATCGACGGGCTGCTCGCGCAGGTCGACCCGGCGGCTCCGACGCTGATCGCCGGCGACTTCAACTTCTGGCCCAGCTGGC
Source organism: Catellatospora aurea (assembly GCF_042663325.1). Classification (NCBI taxonomy): domain Bacteria; kingdom Bacillati; phylum Actinomycetota; class Actinomycetes; order Micromonosporales; family Micromonosporaceae; genus Catellatospora; species Catellatospora aurea. The sequence continues at coordinate 185,306 of NZ_JBHTAC010000007.1, read as the reverse complement.
CCGAGCAGCGCTCGTTCACGAGCGCGGGCTGGGTGTCGGCGCAGGACGTCACGGGCCACGGCGCGGCCTGGACCTCCCCGACCGACCGGCCGACGAACCGGGTGGACTGGGTCTTCGGCTCGCCACAGATCGCCTTCACCGACTTCGCCGTCCTGGACCAGGTCAGCGCCAGCGACCACTTCCCGGTCCTGGCCACCCTCACCCTGCGCTGACCCGCACCTGCGACCGCACATCATCCCTGCTTAGCTGGATCTGACGAAAGGAAGGGCACCTTCTACATCGCATAGCGATGTGAAGGTGCCCTTCCTTTCGCGCGGTGCTCAGGTGGTGCCGCGGATGACGAGTTCGGTGGGGAGGATGACGCTGTCGGCGATGGATTCGCCGGCGGCCAGGCGTAGGAGCTGACGGGCCATCTCGCGGCCCTGGCCGACGATGGGCTGGCGGACCGTGGACAGCGGCGGCTCGGTGTAGCGGGCCAGGGCGATGTCGTCGAAGCCGATCACGGCCACGTCGTCGGGGACGCGGCGGCCGGCTGCCTGCAGGGCCTGGAGGGCGCCGTGGGCCATCAGGTCGGAGGCGACGAAGACGGCGTCGAGGTCGGGGTCGTCCTCCAGGAGCTGGCGCATGGCGACCGCGCCCGAGTCGCGGGTGAAGTCGCCGACGGCCACGATCGAGCGCCGGTCGGAGCCGCGCAGCTCCTCGCGGTAGCCGGTGAGCCGGTCGATGCCGGCGACCATGTCCTGCGGGCCGGCGATGGTGGCGATCCGGGTCCGGCCGGTCTCCAGCAGGTGCCGGACCGCCATCCGGCCGCCGTTGACGTTGTCGACCTCGACGTACGGCACACGCACCGGCCCGAGCGGGCGGCCGCCGCACAGCACCGGGATGCCCATCCGGGCCAGCGTGCCGGGCAGCGGGTCGGCGCCGTGCATCGAGGCGATCAGCACGCCGTCGATGTGCCTGGCCAGCGCGTACCGCTCGATGCGGTCGTGGCTGGCCTGCGAGCCCGCGACCATCAGCACGAGCTGCTTGTCCGCGGAGTCGAGTTCCTGGCTGACGCCGCGGATGATGCCGGGAAAGAACTGGTCGTCGGAGAACACCCGGGACGGGCTCTCCGGCAGGATCAGGGCGTACGAGTCGGTGCGCTGGGTGACCAGGCTGCGCGCGGCCTGGTTGGGCACGTACCCCAGCTCGTCGATGGCGCGGCGCACCGCGGTGCGGATCGACTCGGCGACGGTGGGGGAGTCGTTGACGACGCGCGACACGGTGGCCCGGGACACCCCGGCCCGCTGCGCGACCTGTTCGAGGGTCGGCCGGGGCATCGACGCCGCCGCTCAGCCGGTACGCAGGCAGGCCAGCAGCGACTCGTCGCCGCTCACCTCCAGCGTGTCGAACCCGATCCGGCCCCACAGGGCGAGCATGAGATCACTGGCCGGGCCGGCCGCGTGCACGCGGGTGTCCGGGCCGTCCGCGTCGAGCAGGGTGTCCGTGTCGAGCAGGGCGATGCCCTCCCCGCGCAGCCGGACGAACCACTCCTGGCCCTCCTCGGGGGCGGTGAGCTGCACGACGCCGTACCGGTCGGTGGGGCCCTTGCGGCGGCCCGCGGGCAGCCAGCTGTCCAGCACCTCGGTGATGCCGTCGACGGCCAGGCGGTCGTCCAGCGGCTCGGCCATGCCCTGTGCCATCTGCATGTCCCAGCGGTGCACGGCGGTCTCGTGGGCCATCCGGCGGTGCCAGAAGTCGGCCGTCTTCGCCTGCGGCGCCCAGTTCCAGGCCGGCATGTGCGGGTCGAGGGCGTCGAGCAGCTCCAGCAGGCTCTTGCACTCCTCGTCGAACCAGGTCAGCGTCTCGTCCGCGCCCGGGTAGTCGTGCCGGCGGGCGGCCGGGTCGGGCGCGCTGGTGATCCCGCGGCTGGCGAAGCTGCGCACCCAGCGGTACACCCCGCCCAGGTGGTGCACGAGGTTCAGGACGGTCCAGTCCGGACACGTGGGCACGATCGCGGTCAGTTCGGCCTCGCCCGCCACGGCACGGAACGCGGCCGCGTCGGCGCGCAGCGAGTCCAGCCAGAGTTCCTTGCTGCCGTGAGCTCTCATGGCCTCGTCCTCATCGCGTCTTCCCCACCTGGTCATTCGGGATCAGTGGCGGCACTAGTGTGGTGACGTGTCTGACAATAGTCCCGCCCGCCACGCGCTCGCCGACCTGACCACCCTAGGGCTCGGGGGCCCGGCCGGGCGGCTGGTCACGGCCGAGTCCGCGGACGACATCGTGTCGGCCGTGCAGGAGGCCGCCCGCGCCGACGAGCCGCTGCTGGTGCTCGGTGGGGGCAGCAACGTCGTCATCGGCGACGTCGGCTTTCCCGGCACCGTGCTGCTGATCCGGTCCTCCGGGGTCGAGGTCGTCGACGAGCACGGCGACACCGTGTCGGTGCGCGTCGCCGCAGGTCATCCATGGGATGACTGCGTCGCCCAGACCGTCGCCGAGGGGCTCGCCGGCATGGAGTGCCTGGCCGGCATCCCGGGCGCCACCGGCTCCACGCCGATCCAGAACGTCGGGGCGTACGGCCAGGACGTGTCGCAGACGATCGAGTCGGTGACGGTGTACGACCGCACCGAGGGCGAGATCGACGTGTTCACCCCGGCCGACTGCCGCTTCGAGTACCGCAACAGCATGTTCAAGTACAGCGACCGCTGGGTCGTCCTCGACGTCACGTTCCGGTTGCGCCGGGATCGGCTGACCGGCCCGGTGGGGCACGCGGAGCTGGCCCGCGTGCTCGGGGTCGGGGAGAATGACCGGGTGCCGTCGGCCGCCGCCCGGGAGGCCGTGCTGGAGCTGCGCCGGAGCAAGGGCATGGTGCTCGACCCGGGCGACCCGGACACCGACTCGGTCGGCTCGTTCTTCACCAACCCGGTGCTGAGCGCCGCGGCGTACACGGAACTGCGCCGACGGGTCGACGGCGCGGAACCGCCGGCCTGGCCGGGCGCGGACGGGGTGATGAAGGTGAGCGCGGCGTGGCTGATCGAGCGGGCCGGCTTCACCCGCGGCTACACGCGCGGGCCGGTCGCGATCTCTTCCAAGCACATCCTCGCGCTGACGCACCTGGGCGGCGGCACCACGGGTGAGCTGCTGGAACTCGCCGCGGAGATCCGGGACGGGGTGCACGAGCGGTTCGGGGTCACGCTGCGTCCGGAGCCGGTCCTGGTCGGCTGCGAGCTCTGAGGTCAGCGGCCCTAGCCGAGCGTGGGCTCTGAACCTGTGGGCCGAGCCGAGCGTGGGCTCTGGACCTGCGGCGCGAGCCGAGACCGGCCGCCCGATGCGGGTCAGTGGTGCGGGCGGCGTCGGCCGCCCGCCAGCCAGCCGAGGCCGCCGCACACGATGAACAGGACGACCAGGCGGATCAGGTCGCCGCGGTTCACTCCGCGGACCGTCGGGCCAGCACGAACGCCACGACCAGCATGACGATGCCGAGTAGCAGCAGCCCGACGCCGAGCAGGAACGGCGGGCTGGCGCGCACGGTGAGCTGCTGGCCGTGTGCTAGCAGTGCCGGAAACTCCCCAATAAGGTTCATAACGGACGTAACGACCGGCGCGCTCGGAAGGGATCATCGCTCCCACGGCGCCGGACCGCCGGTCCGGTGCACAGCGCAGGTCAGCGGGTCGGCCAGGCGACGGTGACCTCGCCGAGCCGCCAACGGACCGGGCGGTCCAGGACCGGCCAGCCTGCCGCCTTGAGCCGGGACACCGCGTCCAACCAGCGCTGGCGCGCGCCGAAGACGGCCAGCGGGGCGGCGTGCCGCCAGGCCTCATCGAGCGTGCGCAGCAGGTCGTACACCGGCTCGCCCGGCACGTTGCGGTGGATCAGCGCCTTGGGCAGGCGCTCGGCGAAGGTCGCCGGGGACTCCAGGGTGGACAGCTTCGCCGCCAGCGTCAGCGTGACCGGGGTGGACGCGCCCGCGGGCAGTGTCGCCCAGCTGCCGAGACGGCCCAGCTCGTCGCAGGTGCCCTCGATCAGCCAGCCGCCCGGGGCCAGGTTGCCGGTGATCGTGGTCCAGGCGGCGGGGACGGCGCTCTCGTCGTACTGCCGCAGCACGTTGAAGGCCCGGACCACGACGGGCCGCAGCCCGGCCAGCTCGAACCCGCCCCGCGCGAAGGTCAGCCCCGGCGGGTCCGCGGCGACCTGCGCCGCCGCGACCCGCGCCGGATCGATCTCCAGCCCCGTCACCCGTACATCCGCCCGCACCCGCGCCAACCGCGCCCGCAACTCCACCGCCGTGATCGGTGTAGCCCCGTATCCGAGATCCACCACCAGCGGATCGGTCGCGTCGGCCAGCGCGCGCCCACACCACCACCCGATCCACCGATCCACCCGCCGCAGCCGGTTCGGATTGGTGGTCCCCCTGGTGATCTCCCCCTGCGGCTTCACCGCCCCCTCCCCCCTGCGTCGATCATGAAGTTGTGGCAACGACACGCCGTCGACCCGTGCCATAAGTTCATGATCAACGCGGATCGGCCGCAGGCTACACGCCTACCCGGTGCACCTTGTGCTGCGCGGCTTGGGCCAGGGGGCGGACGACCATGCGGTCGATGTTGACGTGGTGGGGGAGTTCGGCGCACCAGGTGACGCACTCGGCGATGTCGTCGGCGGTCAGCGGCTCGGCGACGCCGGCGTAGACGGAGGCGGCGCGGGCGGCGTCGCCGGCGAAGCGGTTGAGGGCGAACTCGTCGGTCTTGACCATGCCGGGGTCGATCTCGACGACGCGGACCGGGTCGCCGCACAGCTCCAGGCGCAGGGTCTCGACCAGGGCGGTCTGGGCGTGCTTGGCCGCCGCGTAGCCGCCGCCGCCCTCGTACACGATGAGCCCGGCGGTGGAGCTGATGGTGACGACGGTGCCCGCGCCGGACGCGATCAGCGCCGGGAGCAGGGCCTTGGTCAGGCGCAGCGTGCCGAGCACGTTCACGTCGTACATCGCCTGCCAGTCGGCGACGCTCGCGGTGGCGACCGGGTCCGCGCCGACCGCGCCGCCCGCGTTGTTGACCAGCAGGTCCACCCGCTCGACCGTCGCCGCGTACTGGGCGACCGCGTAGTCGTCGGTGACGTCGCAGGTCACGGCGGTGCCGTTGATCTCCTTGGCGAGGGCTTCGACGCGCTCGGTGCGGCGGGCGAGGGCGTGCACGTGGTAGCCCGCGGCGGCCAGGCGTCGGGCGGTGGCGGCGCCGATGCCGCTGGACGCCCCGGAGACAACAGCGATCTTCTGGTACGACATGAGCAGTAATCCTAGGCGGCGTGACGTCCCATCATCCGGGCTGCGACGATCGTCACGCCCAGATCGGGAAGACACCCGGCGGTCCCGATGTTGATCGACCTGTGAGCTCTCGTTCCCTCCCCCAGGGGCTGCCCAGACGGATCGCCACGCTCTCCGTGCACACGTCACCGCTGCACCAACCGGGCACCGGCGACGCGGGCGGGATGAACGTGTACATCGTCGAGGTGTCCAAACGCCTGGCCAAGGCCGGGATCGAGATTGAGGTCCTCACCCGGACCACCGGCGGCGACCTGCCCCCGCGTGCCGAACTCGCGCCCGGGGTGACCGTCCGGCACATCAGCGCCGGCCCGTACGAGGGCCTGGCCAAGGAGGACCTGCCCGCGCAGCTGTGCGCGTTCACGCACGGCGTGCTCGGCATCGAGGCGGCCCGCCCGCCCGGCCACTACGACCTGGTGGCCTCCCACTACTGGCTGTCCGGCCAGGTCGGCTGGCTGGCCAAGGACCGCTGGGGCGTGCCGCTCGTGCACACCGCGCACACCCTCGCCAAGGTCAAGAACCGGCAGCTGGCCGAGGGCGACCGCGCCGAGCCGATGGGCCGCGTCGTGGGGGAGGAGCAGGTCGTCGAGCAGTCGGACCGGCTCGTCGCGAACACCCCGACCGAGGCCCGCGAGCTGATCGACCTCTACAACGCGCCGCTGGAGCGCGTCGCCGTGGTCGCGCCCGGCGTCGACCTGGAGCGCTTCCGGCCCGGCGACCGGCTCGCCGCCCGCACCCGACTCGGCCTGCCGCCGACCGCCAAGATCGTCGCCTTCGTCGGCCGCATCCAGCCCCTGAAGGCCCCCGACGTGCTCATCCGGGCACTGGCCGAGCTGCGCGACCCCGACGCGATCGCGCTGATCGTCGGCGGCCCCAGCGGCTCCGGACTGGACCGGCCGACCGCGCTGATCGAACTGGCCGAGTCGCTGGGCGTACGCGACCGGGTCCGCTTCCTGCCGCCGCAGGCCGGGGACCGGCTCGCCGACGTGTACCGGGCCGCCGACCTGGTCGCGGTGCCCTCGCACAACGAGTCGTTCGGGCTGGTCGCGCTGGAGGCGCAGGCCTGCGGCACACCCGTCGTCGCGGCCGCCGTCGGCGGGCTCGTCACCGCGGTACGCGACGAAGTCAGCGGCGTGCTCGTCGACGGGCACGGCGCCGCCGACTGGGCCCGCGTGCTCGACCGGCTGCTCGCCGAGCCCGGCCGTCGTGACGAGCTGGCCCTGGGCGCGGTCAAGCACGCGTACGACTTCTCCTGGGACCACACGACCGCCCGGCTGCTCGACGTCTATCGTGAGGCGATGACCGAGCACCGGTCCCGCCGGCAGCTCGAACTCGCCGGCTGCGCCCGGTGGTGACCCGCTAGGAGCCTCATGACCACGGTCGCCGAGGCCTGCGAACTCATCGAGCAGGCCTGCGCCGAGCTGCCCCTGGACCGCACCGGCGAGAACTCGTACGTGGTGACCCTGCCCGGCACGCACAAGCTCAAGACGAACGTGAACCTCATCGTCGGCGAGCACGCGCTGCGGATCGAGGCGTTCGTGGTCCGCCAGCCCGACGAGAACCGCGAGGCCGTCTGGGCCTGGCTGCTACGCCGCAACGCCAAGCTGTACGGGGTCGCGTTCACCGTCGACGCCGTCGGCGACGTGTACCTGACCGGCCGGCTGCCGCTGGCCGCGGTCAACCCGCAGGAGCTGGACCGGCTGCTCGGCGCGGTGCTCGCCGCCGCCGACGAGTCCTTCGACACCCTGCTGGAGCTGGGCTTCAGCACCGCGATCAAGCGCGAGTGGCGCTGGCGGATCAGCCGCGGCGAACCCACCGACAACCTGCGCGCCTTCCGCCACCTCATGGACACCCCGGACGAGTTCGGCGACGCGGAGATCCTCGACACCGGCACCGACGTGCTCCCGGAACCCGGCCGATGAGACCACGCCAGGCGGACGCGCTCGGCATGCTGGCGGGAGTGGCGCTCGACGCGGCATTCGGCGACCCCCGCCGCCTGCACCCGGTCGCGGGATTCGGCAACTTCGCGAAGGTCGTGGAGCGGTACACGTACGCCGACTCGCGGCGGGCCGGGGCGGTGTTCACCACGCTGGCCGTGGGTCTGCCGGTGGCGGCGGCGGTGCTGGCGCACCGGGCCACCCGGCAGCGGCCGGTGCTGCGGGGCGTGCTGACGGCGGCCGGGACCTGGGCCGTGCTCGGCGGTCGCAGCCTGCGCCGCGAGGGCGGGCTGATGGCCGGGGCGCTGGAACGCGGCGACCTGCCCGCGGCCCGCGCCCGCCTGTCCCACCTGTGCGGCCGCGACCCGTCCACGCTGGACGAGCCGGAACTCGCGCGGGCGACGGTCGAGTCGATCGCCGAGAACTCCTCCGACGCGGAGGTCGCGCCGCTGGTCTGGGGCGCGCTGGCCGGGCTGCCCGGCCTGGTCGGCTACCGGGCGGTGAACACGCTGGACGCCATGGTCGGGCACCGGTCGCCGCGCTACGCCCGCTTCGGCACTGCCTCGGCGCGCCTGGACGACGCCGCGAACCTGCTCCCGTCCCGCCTCACCGCCGCGCTGTCCGTGGCTGCCGCGCCGCTGGTGGCGGGCTCGCCCGCGCGCACCGCCCGGACCTGGCGACGCGACGGCGACGCCCATCCGAGCCCCAACTCCGGCCAGTGCGAGTCCGCCTTCGCCGGAGCGCTCGGCGTACGCCTCGGCGGGACCAACGTCTACTTCGGCCGCTCCGAGACCCGCCCGCACCTCGGCGACGGTCCCGGACCCCTGGCCCACGACATCCGCCGCGCCGCGACCCTCTCCGCCGCCGTGGGCCTGGCCACCGCCACCCTCGCCGCCCTCACCCGCTTCGGCCGCCCCGCCCGCCTTGGCCGCTTCGGGTGCTCCGGGCGCTTCGGGCGAAGGAAGGGCACCTTCCCATCGCTATCCGTAGAGGAAGGGCACCTTCTTAACGGTCGACGTGGCTTGAGCAGTGGGTTCGGCTCCTGGTTGCGGCGGGGGTCGGCGGCGGCGGGCGGGTCGACGACGCCGTCCGGCTTCGGGACGGCCGGGTTCGGCTCCGGGACGGCCGGATCTAGAAGGTTTCTGGTCGCCAGGGCGACCACAACTCTTCTAGATCCGGAGGCGCGTCGCAGCCTGGCGGCGCGAAACGGGGCGAAGCGGTGACGGGAGGCTTCGATCTTGGGCACCACGGGGACGTGGAGGTCGGCCCGGGGCTGATCGACCTGGCGGTGAACGTACGCCAGGCTCCGCTCCCGGACTGGCTCGCCGAGCCGATCCAGCGGTCGCTGCACCGCCTCGACGCGTACCCCGACGGCACCGCCGCCCGTGCCGCGATCGCGGCCAGGCACCGCCGGGACCCGGACGAGGTGCTGCTCACCGCCGGTGCGGCGCAGGCGTTCACGCTGCTCGCGCAGGGGCTGCGCGACGCACGGCGACCCGTCGTGGTGCACCCGCAGTTCACCGAGCCGGAGGCGGCGCTGCTGGCCGCCGGGCACCTGGTCGACCGGGTGCTGCTGCCCGAGCCGTTCACCCTCGATCCGGACGCCGTACCGGCCGACGCCGACCTGGTGCTGCTCGGCAACCCCACCAACCCGACCTCGGTCGCCCACCCCGCCGACGCGGTCGCGAGCCTGGTCAGGCCGGGCCGCGTGCTCGTCGTCGACGAGGCGTTCGCCGACACGATCCCCGGCGAGCCGCACTCCCTGGCCGCCCGGCGCGACCTGCCGGGCCTCGTCGTGGTACGCAGCCTCACCAAGACCTGGGCACTGGCCGGGTTGCGCGTCGGCTACCTGCTGGCGGCACCGGAGTTGGTGCGCCGGCTGGCTGCCGTACAGCCGCTGTGGCCGGTGTCGACGCCGGCGCTCGCCGCGGCGGCCGTCTGCGCCGACGCCCACGCTGTCGCCGCCGAGGAAGACATCGCCCACGAGCTGGCCGCGCGCCGCGAACACCTGCTCAGCGCCCTGCGGCGACTGTCCGCGGTGGTCGTCGCGGGCACACCGGCCAGCTCGTTCGTGCTCCTCAAGGTCAACGATGGCTTGGGCGTACGCAGCCGCCTGCGCGACGCGGGCTACGCCGTGCGCCGCGGCGACACCTTCCCGGGGCTGGGCCCGGACTGGCTGCGCGTAGCCGTCCGCGACGAGCCCACCACCGACGCCTTCGTGACCGCCCTGCGAGCAACCTTGACCTGAGCTGTCGGCGAGTGGGTGCAGGCCGTCGGGCCTGGCTGGACGCCAGCGTCTACACAGCGTTTTCCGGTAATCGGCGATCGCATCCTTCTCAAGATCTGTTTTTGTGGACGATAGGCGCCCCTATAGGGGCGCCCAGCGTCCACAAAAACGGATCTTAGGCGGGGAAGGCCTCGTCCTGAAGCGAGAGCGCGGTCCGGTATGCGGCATCGTCGAACAGGACGAGCGTCGCCTCCTCGACCGGGGTCTCGGCCGAGCGCAGCACGTCCAGGGCTTGGCGGGCGGCGTCGTTGATCGGCCAGCGGTACACGCCGGAGGAGATCAGCGGAAAGGCGACGGTGCGCGCGCCAAGTTCGCCGGCCACCCGCAGCGCGTTGCGGTAGCAGTCGCGCAGCAGCTCGGACCGGTCCTCGGTGGCGCTGTACACGGGTCCGACGGTGTGCACGACCCAGCGCGCGGGCAGCTTGCCCGCCGTGGTGGCGACGGCCTGGCCGGTGGCGAGCCCTCGGCCGTAGTGGGACGCGCGCAGCGCCCGGCACTCGGCGAGGATCTCCGGACCGCCGTTGCGGTGGATCGCCCCGTCCACCCCGCCGCCGCCGAGCAGCGACGAGTTGGCCGCGTTGACGATGACGTCGACTTCCTGCCGGGTGATGTCCCCCTGGATGAGGTTCACCTGCATGACTTGCTCCAAAGATCAGCGGTCGAACTCGCCGGCTTTGACCCCGGCCAGAAAAGCGGTCCAGTCGTCAGCGGTGTAGGCGAGCACCGCGCCGCTCCGGTCCTTGCTGTCCCGAACACCGACGGTATCCGCCATGACCGCGATCTCGACGCAGTTCGCGCCCTGACCGTCACTGCGGCTGCTCTTCTTCCAGGCGGCGTGTTCGAACATGTCCATCATCCTCGATCAGCAAAAAGCCGGGCGGACTCCTCGACGCTCAAGGCACCTCCCACCAGCATCTCGAAAGACTGCCGGTGAGTGGCTATTTGAGCTTCGTCCTCAACGTACACGCCTTTGCCGAGGTGATCGAAGTGCACCAGACCTGGGTCAGCGGGCTCGGGGAAGTCCAGGATGACGACAGGTCGACCGTACGGGGCGTACACCGGCGAACTGAAGGGGACCAGGCGAAGCTCGATGTTCGGAGCCTTGCTCATGCGGGCCAGGTGCGCGAACTGCGCCCGCATCACGTCCGGGGTTCCGACCACGCAGTGCAGTGCTGCCTCGCCGATGATGGCCCGCAGCTGTATCGGATCGTCGCTGGTCAAGCGGGCCTGGCGCTTGAGCCGTGCATCGACGACTCGGTCAACACGTTCTGCCGTCGCCGTGGGCTGAGCCTGGCGGACCAGCGCGCGGGTGTAGTCGGCCGTCTGCAGCAGCCCTGGAATGAGCAGAGTTTCGAAGTTCGAGATCGATGAAGCGGCGCTTTCGAGACCGACATACAGGTTGAACCATTCCGGAAGTTCGTATGCCTGCCACCAGCCGCGCCTACCGGACTCACCTGCGAGCTGCACCAGCAGGTCCCGCTCGCTGCGATCGATCCCGCCGTATCGATCGAGCAGAAGTCGGACGTCGCCGGGGCGAAGTGGTGTCAACCCACGTTCAAGACGGCTGATCTTGGCGTCAGAGCCGCCGATGACCGCTGCGGCGTCGATCGTGGTCATGCCGTCCCTGCCGCGTAACTCGCGCAATCTGTAGCCGACGCGTCTCCGGATTGCAGTAGGGCTCATGGGCACGGTGACAGTCTGCAGGGACTTCGCAGTGTCTGTAAAGGAATCGGCAGCGGCCGTTGCCCATGCAGATTGCATGCGGCAGACTAAGTCAACCGTCCATATGAAACGGACAGCGCATCAGAGGTGTGCTGAAAAGCCGGAGGCGGGGCTGACTGGTTGGTCCCCGGCGCCCCGCCTCCCCACAACTCCACAAGGAGGTGGTTGATGGCAGTCTACGTGGCCGTCGCCGGGCTCGGCGCGGTCGTTCTCCTGGCCATGGTCGCCGGTTGGGTGCTGCGCGGACACGCGGCGAACTGGTGCGCACGCTGCGGCGGCGCTGTCGGCGCGATCTGCGGCGCGTGCGCGCACCGTGGGATGCGTGAGCAGGTCATGCGCACCCCGCCGCCGCTCGCCCGGCACAGGGTCGAGGCTGAGGCGGTGTCCGTGTGAGCAGTCCGCCGCAGGGCCACGCCCCGATTTCGGATGAGCTGGCGAGACGGTACTGGGAGGCCGTCGTCGTCCACGGCGACGACCCGGCGACCGACATGTGCGTGCACTGTCGGCGCAGCCGCTGCCCCGAGTGGGCGTACGCCGTGGAGCAGCTCATCCTCGCCGACCTCCTGGACCGCTGACCGCAACCTTCCCCAAGGTCATCGGACTTGCCTGGCACCTGTGGATATGCGTTCGCAAGATACGCACAGGTGCCAGGCAAGTCGAGCGATCTTGACTGAGCGGTCGGCTCAGGTCACTTGCAGGAGTACGTGAACTTCGACGAGCCCTGGACCACGCTCGGCTCCAGGATGCGCAGGGTGGCCTCGGCCTCCCGGCTGCCCTTGCCCTGGAAGCGCCAGAACAGGTGCACCTGCACACTGCGCTCGCCCTTCTTGACGGCCTGCTCCAGCATGCCCGAGGTCTCGCCGTCGTTGCGCAGCCACTCGTACTTGATGAGCCCGGCCTGGCCGTCGGTCTCGATGAGGCCGACCACGTCGACGTTGACGTTGCACTCGGCGGTGACCGGCGGGACGACGGGCGTGACGGTGACCTTGGTGACCTGGACCGCGTTGTTGCGTTCCTGCCACCAGTTCCAGCCGACATACCCCGCGATGACCAGCAGCGCGACCGTGGTCAGCGCGCTGAAGAAGGCGGCGATGCGCTTGCCGATCGTCTTCTTCGGCCGGGGCGGCGGGGCGGCCTGCGCGGCGGCCATCTGCCAGGCGGGCGGCGCGGGCGGCACACCCTGCCCGAAGCGCAGGTTCACGTCCGGCTGGGGCTGGTGCGCGGCGGGCGGCGCGGCGCGTCCGACCTGGTACGCACCGGACTTGCGCTGCTCCTCGGCGGCGCGGTTGCCGAGCCGGGTCGCGCCGTCCGGCGGCACCACGGGCATGACGGCGGTGGGCGGCGCGGTCCGTGGCGTCTGCGGCGGCACCGACGGCGGTCCGGAGTGCGAACCCCCGGCCAGCTGCACGGTCTCCTCGGCGCCGGGAGCACCGGCGGGCCGCTGACCGGGCGGCGCGGTCCACGGCTGCTGAGGCGGGAACGCCGGAGCCGCCGGCGACCCGGGCGCGGGCGCGGTGGGTGCGCCGGAGACCGGGGGAGCCGAGACCGGAGGCGCGGAGACCGGCGGGGCCGAGACGGGCGGAGCCGATACCGGCGGCGCCGAGACCGGAGCGGCGGAGAGCGGGTGCATCTGCGCGGCGAGCGCCTTCAGCGCGGCGCGGTCGCCGAAGCCGGGGATGCGCTGTGCCGCGGTGCTGAGCGTGGTCAGCGCCGCGGTGAGGCCCGCGCTGCCGCCGACGGCCTCGGCCTGCTGGCCGGCCTGGCGCAGCAACTGCTGGGTGTCGGCGTCGTGGCAGGCGTCGGCGAGCTGGGCCAGCAACCGGGACCAGCCGGCCGCGTCGTGCCCGGGGCCGGGCGTCGTGCCCAGCACCGCGTGCCCGTATCCGGCCTCGGCGAGCAGTGCCGCGCCACCGGCGCTGACGACCACGCCGTGCGCGTTCAGCTCGCCGTGGGCCAGCTGACCCTGGTGCAGCTTGAGCAGCGTCTGTGCGGTGTCGGTGGCGATCAGCGCGGCGACGGCGGGCGGCAGGGTCACCCCGGCCGCCAGCGCCTGCGCCACCGTCGGCGACGGGGCCGCGTTGGTGATCAGCCAGCTGTGCCGGCCCTCGGTCACCTGGTCGATGACGTTGAGCAGGCCGGGCACGCGCAGGCGGGCCTGGGCGCCGACGGCGTCGGCGAGCCGCCGCGCGGCGGCCGGGTCGGTCAGGCCCCGGTCCTCCAGGCGCAGCGCGCCGCGCTGCTTGCCCTCCGCTGTGGACACCGTGTGCCACGTGCCGAGCCTGCCTGCTCGACCCGCGTCCAGCAGGGTGTATTTGCCTCCGATGGAGTCGCTCAAGTCCTTCTCCTAGAAGATGCAGATGCCGTCGGAGACGATGGTCATGGGCTTGCTGGCTGGGCCGGCAGGCTTCGACGTGACAGTCAGTTGGATGCGGGGTACCTGAACCTGGTCATTGTGGAACGCAGCCAGTGACTCGGTTTCGATCACCGGCATGGTTGCACCTGCCGGCACCGATTGCGTCACGATGATCGGATCACCGACCTGCTTTCCAAAGCAATCAAGCTGGACGTAGGTGAATATCAGGGTGAAAGCACCGCCGTTGTTGGTGCGAACCGTGACCTGTGCACGTGTGTTGCCGCTGGTGGGTGGTGAGCTCTGGCAAATCCTGCCATACCAGCAGAACTCGCTGAGCACTATCGCGGTCACCTGGGTAGGTGCGGGCGGCGACACGGAAGGCGATGGCGAAGGCGACGGCTTCTTGCTGGGGCTCGGCTCCGGTTCGTCCGACGGGGACGGGCTCGGCGACGGCGACTCGCTCGGCGACGCGGACGGGCTCGGCGATGGGCTCAGTTCCAGGCTCGGCGACGGGGACGCGTCTGCGGTCGCGCTGGGCAGCGGGGACGGGTTCGCGGCCGGGCTCGTCGGCCACAGCGCCGCGGCTCCCGCGCCGCCCAGGACCAGCACCAGCGCGGTGACGCTGGCAGCCGTGGTGAACGCCTTGCGGGACATGCCGAGGATGGTCGTGCCGATCGCGGTGGCGTTGGCCTGCACCGCGGCCAGCGGGAACAGCAGCGCCAGCAGCAGCGCGCGGCGGGCCAGCTTGCTGCGGCCCTCCTCCTCCCACTCGGGCCCGTACCCGGCTCCGGCGACGGCCTCCAGCTCGCGCAGGAACGTCGCGGCGTCCTTGGGGCGCTGCTTGGCGTCCTTGGCCAGGCCGCGGCGCACCAGCCCGCGTACCGCCTCGGGCACCAGCTCCACCGGGACCGGCGCCTGCTCGTGCTGGCGGCGCAGGCCCTGGATGTCGCCGGGGGCGCGGAACGGCGGCTGCCCGGCCAGGCACTCGAAGAACGTGGCGGTGGCCGCGTAGATGTCGGTGGACGGGCTGGCGGGGGCGCCGGCCCACTGCTCGGGGGCCATGTACGAGGGCGTGCCCGCGAGCGGGCCCTGGCGGCCGCTGCGCGCGGAGATGCCGAAGTCGGCCAGCTTGCTCTGGCCCTCGCCGTTGACGAGCACGTTCTCGGGCTTGTAGTCGCGGTGCACGACGCCGCGGTCGTGGGCGGCGGCCAGGCCGAGCAGCGAGCCCTTGAGCACCACCAGGGCGGCCTCGGGCTCGGTGGGGCCCTGCTCGCGCAGGATCGCGCGCAGCGCGACGCCGTCGACCAGCTCCATCACGATCGCCGCGCCGCCGGGCGCTTCGATGTACTCGTACAGCCGCGCGACCTGCGGTGACTCCACTTCGGACATGACCCGGGCCTCGGCCCGGAAGGCGCGGATGAAGTTCTCGTCGTCGCGCAGGTGCTCGGCCAGGTACTTGATGGCGACCTTGACCTGGGTCGCCTCGTGCTCGGCGAGGACCACCAGCCCGGACGCACCGCGCCCCAGCTCCCGGATCTCCACATATCCGGGCACGGTCCACATAGCAGGCTGAGTCATGCCGTCACCTCCGCGGTCGCGGCCTTGCGGGACTTGATGAAGCCGGTCAGCTTGCGGAACAGCCGGTACCAGATCGGGAACATGATCAGGCCGATGCCCAGGGCGATGACCAGCACGTCGATGCCGGGCGGCAGGTACTCCTCGACGAGCCCGCCGAGCCTGTCGCGCCAGGCCAGGAAGCCCAGCAGGACGAACAGGCCGGTGCCGACGACGGCGGTGAAGCCGTACGCCGCCATGCCTATCTGCTTGATGCCGGGCTTGCGGCCGGCCTTGATGTCGGACCAGATGCCCTTGGTGAAGTACGCCGAGGCCTCCTCGCGCAGGCGCGGCAGGCGCAGCCCGTCCGCGAGCGCCTGGTAGCCGTCCAGCGGCATCAGCGGGTTGAGGTTGTACAGCGTGTTCAGGTAGAGGCCGAAGGCGAGCTGGTAGGCGATGCCGGAGACCTGCGGCGCGGGCACCCAGGCGGCGACCGCGGCGAGCATCCCGGCGATGGCCGCGGTGGACAGCGGTCCGGACAGCGTCACCACGATGCGCGACCAGCGGCTGCCGAACCACATGTCCGAGGTGTCGACGAAGGCGAACGGCATGCCCATCATCAGCATGAACCCGCCCCGGGTGACGGTGCGGCCGTAGGACTTCACGGCCAGCGCGTGCGCCGACTCGTGCACGATCAGCGCGAACAGGTAGCCGGCGGCGATGACCACCGCGCCCCAGACGCCCGCGCCGTTGATGTCGAACAGGTTCTGGCTGCCGCTCGCCACGGTCATCGCGTAGATGCCGCCGATGATGCAGAACCAGAGCCCGGCCACGCCGGTACGGGTGAAGAAGCGCCAGCCGAACGACCGGTACATCTTCGTGAACACCCCGTCCAGGCCCTTGACCGACACCTCCGTGCGCAGCAGCAGCTTCAGCACCGCCTGCCCGAACCGCTTGAGCAGCGGCGGCTTCTCGGCCTCGCGCTGGCCGTGCACGCCGCGCACCAGTTCCAGCGCCGCGAACGTGCGCAGCGTGCGCTCGATGCGGGGCAGCGCGAGTTCGCCGTAGCGCTGGGCGTACGCGAAGAGCAGGTCGCGGACGGTGTTCTCGCCGTCGAGCTGGTGCCACAGGAACACGTCGCGCTCGTCGAGCTGCAGGTACTGCCCGGTGCGGGTGTTGCGCAGCACCCATTGCTGGTCACCGCGCATGTCCGGCACCTGTTTGAGGGCCCAGCCGCTGCGTCGCCGCGGCCGGGCCGTCAGCGGGCCGGTGGC
Source organism: Catellatospora aurea (assembly GCF_042663325.1). Lineage (NCBI taxonomy): Bacteria > Bacillati > Actinomycetota > Actinomycetes > Micromonosporales > Micromonosporaceae > Catellatospora > Catellatospora aurea. Next base: position 168,886 of record NZ_JBHTAC010000007.1, on the reverse strand, counting down.
CGTCGGCGCGCTCTCCGGCTGCCCGGCGGGGAGCAGGATGCTGTGTTCGACGCCGCGCACCATCGTCTTGGAGCCGATCGCCGCCGAGCGCGGCTGCGCGAATCGCAGTGGTATGTCGCCGATGTGCAGTTCGGACTCGTCGGGCAGCGGGGCCCAGTCGCCGTGGAAGGTGCGCCGGCCGATCGTGGTGCCGTTGAACGAGTTGAGGTCCTCCAGGTGGAAGCCCTCGGCGTTGCGGACGACCCGGGCGTGGTGGCGCGAGACGCTGGCGTCGTCGAGCACGATGTCGTTGTCGGGGGCCCGGCCGATCGTGGTGTGCGGCTTGACCAGCGGGTGCACCCGCTCACCTGCGGCGTCGTGCCAGCGCAGCTCCGGCGCCGCGTAGGACTCCACCACAGCGCCCTTGCGGAGAGTGCCGCAGTGCAGGCAGTAGGGATAGTCCCGCCGCAGGTGCACATGGCAGGCGTGGCACAACATCGTTCGGCCTTTCCAGGGGTCTTTCCGGGGTATGGGGCTGTGCGGCGAGCCGAATCATAGGCGTCCGAACGGGCGCACGCTCTCGGCTGACTGCTTTACGACGGTGATCCGTTCAGGCGGTTCGTCTATGCCTGGAGCGGCTGCCGGGCAGCAGAGGTGCGACGGGGGCGCACACCCCTGCTGCCCGGTGTCTGGTGCGGACGGTCAGGCGGTCGCCGAGGCTTGCGTACCGTCCTCGTCGGACTTGAAGACCTTGCCCGCCACCGCGCCCGCGACGCCGCCCGCGACCGCGCCCGCGGCCAGGCCGGCCCCGCCGATGAGCAGCTCCTCGGTGCCGATGCCGTCCGAGCTGTCGCTCGCGGCGGCCGCCGGGTCGGCCGGCACGGCCGGTGCGGCCGAGCCGGGCTGGGCCGGGTCGGCGGCGCCCGGGGTCGCGGTCGGGTCGCCGGACTGCACGACCACCACGACCGGGCCGGACTCCTCGACCGGCGTGGGCACCGGGTCCGCGGCGGGCGCGGGGGCCGGAGCGGGGTCGGGCGCGGGAGCCGGTTCCGGAGCCGGGGCCGGCTCGGGGGCGGGCTCCGGCTCGGGCTCGGGCTCGGGCTCGGGCTCGGCAGGTTCCGCCGGTTCCGCGGGCTCGGCCGGTTCCGGGTCGGGGTCGGCCGGGAAGAGGTCGAGGTCCGGGGGCAGGTGGATGGGCGGGATCCACGGGCCCGGCGGCTCCGGCTCGGGGTCCGGGTCCAGCGGCGGGAAGTCGAAGTCCGGCGGCAGGTGGATCGGGGGGATCCACGGGCCCGGGTCGGGGTCCGGGGTCAGCGGGGGCAGCTCGAAGTCCGGCGGAAGGTGAACGATCGGCGGCACCAGCGGCTCGGGGTCCGGGTCGGGAGTCAGCGGCGGCAGCTCGAAGTCCGGCGGCAGCTCGATGATCGGCGGCACGATCGGGTCCGGCTCGGGGTCCGGCACCAGGGGCGGCAGCTCCAGGTCCGGCGGCAGCTTGATCGGCGGAATCAGCGGCTCCGGGTCCGGCTCCAGCGGCGTGAGTTCGAGGTCCGGGGGCAAGTGGATGGCGTCGGGCAGCGGCAGCGGGGGCGGCGGCAGCGGCTCGTCCTCGGGCTCCGGGGTGAGGTCCTCGGGGGCGATCGGGATCAGGTCGACCGGGGTCAGCGGCGGAGGCGGAGGCGGCGGGGGCGTCGGGTCGTCCGGGGGCTCCGGCAGGTCGGGCAGCTCGGGTATGGCCGGTGTCAGGTCGGCGGGCGAGATCAGACTGCCGAGGCCGCCGGTGCCGATGCCGGACTTGGACAGGCGTACGCCGAGGGCGGTGGGCCCGGCGCCGGCCGAGGCGTCGGCGAGCCCGCGCAGCTGGTCGGTCTCGTCGGCGGTGAGGCCGTACTGCGCGGCGACGGCGTCCGGGTTGGCCCGTGCGTGCCGGGCGAACTCCGGGTCCACCGCCATCCTGGCGATGAGATCGCGGAACTGGGACATCGGGGGCTCCCTTTCGGTGGGAGGGGGGCGTTCGGGGCGGGGGCGTTGCGAGGTGACTTCACGCTAGGTCCGCTAGGGGACTGCGCACATCGCGGCGAGTACGTAACTTCTGCACCGGGGGTGCCTGCGTACCGACCCGGAGAGGGGAGGCGTCGTGGACCGACGAGAGGCCGCCGAGCTGCTGCGGGAGCGCACCGGCCGCTCCGTCGCGCCCCGCCTCGTGGAGCAGTTGCTGCGGCGTACCGACGCGGACCCGACAGTGCTGGCGGCGATCGCCGACCAGGTCGACGCCGACGGGGACGGGCTGCACCGGCTGCCGCTGCGCTGGCCCGACGAGCTGGCCGAGCCGGTGCGTGCCGCGCTGCGCTCGCTGACGCCCCAGGCCCGCGAGACGGTGACCGCGGCCGCCGTGATCGGACGGGAGTTCGACCTGGCCATCCTGGAGGGCGCCTGTCCCGACACCGACGTCCTGAGCGGCCTGGACGACGCCGCCGAAGCCGGGCTGGTCCGCGAGCAGGGTCCTCAGGTGTACGGCTTCGTGCGCGCGCTGGACCGCGAGGTCTGCTACGACACGCTCGGCGCACGGGCTCGCGCGGCACTGCACGAGCGCGTCGCGGCGGTGCTGACCAGGCTCGGCGCACTCGGCGGGACCCGGGCGGCGACCCTGCCGGAGCTGGCGCACCACACGGCGGAGGCAGCGGCGCTGGGTGGGGCGGCCCGGCTGGACGCCGCCGTGGCCGCCTCCGCCACCGCTGCGGCCGCCGCCGACGAGGAGGGCGCGTACGACCTGGCCGGGGGGTACTACGCGCAGGCCGCCCTGTTTGCGGGCCGGGCCGGGTGGACTCCGGCGCAGGCCGGACGGCTGCTCGCGGCCTCGGGCACGGCCCGGCTGCGGGGCGCGGGCAGCCCGGCGGCCCGCGAGGCGGGGCGGGCGTCGCTGACCGGCGCGCTGCGGCTGGGGTTGCGAGCGGGCGACGTCGGCCTGATCGCGGCGGCGGCACTTGGTCTGGGGCCACGCCCGAGCGCGGGGGCGCTCGCCGGGGCCACCGCGCGGGCACCGGAAGCGGGGGCGCGTCCCCGGCCGGGCACGGTGCCCGGACCTGCGGCGCGGGCTCCGGGATTGAACCCCGGACCCGTGGCGGGGGGCCCAAAATCGCGCTTCGGAGCGGTTGCCGGGAGTGGGGTGGGTTCGCCGGCGAGCACGGGCGTGCCGTCCTTCGCGCCTGACCCGGTGCGGCTGGCGGCGCTGCGGGACGCCTGTGCGGCGCTGCCCGCCTCGGGTCTGTCGCCTGACCAGCACTCCGCGGCGGCGCGGCTCATGGCGCGCCTGGCCGACGAACTGGGCGAGGCGGAACTGGCGCTGCGCGCGCTGGACCTGGCGCGCGCGGGCGGAGATCCGCGCGCGGTCGCGGAGGCGCTGCTGGTCGTGGGGGACCGACTGGACCAGGTGGTACGCGAGGCCGCCGCGCTGGGTGACGCCGAGCTGCAGGCGCGGGCATACGACCTGGCTGCGGCGGACGCGCTCCGGCGGGGTGAGAAGGCTCGCGCCGAAGCGCTGCTGGCGCAGACGGCGGCGCTCGGCGAGGGCCGCCCCACGGCGTTGGTGCGCTGGTACGCGCTGCGGGCCGCGGCAGAGCTGGCCGCTCTGCGCGGCCGTCCGGACCCGGCGGCGGCCGATCGGGCGCTGGCCGCCGGGCAGCTCGTCGACCCGGCCGCGGCCGAGGCGGCGGACCGGGCGCTGCGGGACTGGTCCGGTGCGGACACCGGGCCGGGCGGGTTGACCGCCCGCGAGCGCGAGGTGCTGGCCTGGGCCCTGCGCGGCGCGCCCGCCAAGGAGATCGCGAGCGCCCTCGTGCTCGGCGAGCGGACCGTGGAGACCCACCTGGCCAGCATCTACCGCAAGCTCGGGGTGCGGACCCGGATCGAGTTGATCAAGAAATGGGGAGGCGGTAGCCCATCGTAGAGGCGGCGGTTACCAAGTGTGACGAATGAGATTCGCAAATGACTGGACGGCCACTTGACCAGCGGCGTAGCGTCTCTTTCAAGCGCATCGCTCGATGAAACCCGGGGGATGGCCCAGCCGATCAATTATCGGTTGTGGCGCCGAGCGGATGCGCCGGGGGATGGGTGGCACCACGCCGTTGGGGGACGGCCGCCACCTGAGACCGGTCGGCCGGCCGGCGACGCTAACGGGGGTGAGCGTCGCCGCCGGCCACCGGCACATCCAGCCCCCACCACCGACCCCGACCCCCACCTGGCGCAACTCTTAAAGACTTGCGCCTTCAGTCGTGTCCTGAGAGCGCGAGTCTTTAAGAGTTGCCGCAAGGTGGGGGGACGACGGGTCAGCGGCCCTGGTTGGCGACGGCGGCGGCGGCTTCGGCGGCCGCGGCGGGGTCGAGGTAGGTGCCGCCCTTGGTGATCGGGCGCAGGTTCTCGTCGAGGTCGTAGCGCAGCGGGATGCCCGTCGGGATGTTCAGGGCGGCGATGGCCTCGTCGGAGATGCCGTCCAGGTGCTTGACCAGGGCGCGCAGCGAGTTGCCGTGGGCGACCACGAGCACCGTGCGGCCCGTGCGCAGGTCCGGGATGATCGCGTCGTACCAGTACGGCAGCATCCGGCCGACGACGTCCTTGAGGCACTCCGTACGCGGCTTCAGCTCGTCCGGGAGCTGCGCGTAGCGCGGGTCGGCCACCTGCGAGAACTCGTCGTCGTCGGCGATCGGCGGCGGCGGGGTGTCGTACGAGCGGCGCCAGAGCATGAACTGCTCCTCGCCGTACGTGTCGAGGGTCTGCTTCTTGTCCTTGCCCTGCAGCGCGCCGTAGTGGCGCTCGTTGAGCCGCCAGCTGCGCGACACCGGGATCCAGGACCGGTCCGCCGCGCCGAGCGCGATCTCGGAGGTCCGGATGGCGCGCTTGAGCACGCTGGTGTGCACCACGTCGGGCAGCAGTGCGTGTTCCTTGAGCAGCTCGCCGCCGCGGCGCGCCTCGGCCTCGCCCTGGGCGTTCAGGTCCACGTCGACCCAGCCGGTGAAGAGGTTCTTGGCGTTCCATTCGCTGTAGCCGTGCCGCAGCAGCACCAGTGTTCCAACCATGACCGACATCCTCTCTGATCGCCGTCAAGGGCCTGTGAGCAGCCCCACGTGACGACCACCACGTGAAATCCGAGGTGACTTCCGTCGTACCGGCGGCCTAGGTTGTAAGGCACCGAGTGGGGTTGCGAGCATTACAGGGGTGCGGCGTGCGGGGCTGGTTGGCGCAGACGGCGGGTGGACTGCCGAAGATCTTCTGGTATCTGTGGACCGGCACCCTGATCAACCGAACCGGCGCGTTCGTGATGCTGTACCTCGAGATCCACATGGTGGTCGAGTACGGCTTCTCGCCGACCTTCGCCGGTCTCGTGCTCGGCCTGTTCGGCGGCGGCATGGCGCTCGGCTCGCTGGCCGGCGGCGTGCTGGCCGACCGCTGGGGCCGCCGCTCCTCGCTGCTGCTGTCCAACGTCGCGCTCGCGGCTACCGCGGTGGTGCTCGGCTTCGTGTTCCAGCCGGTCGCGGTCGCCGCGCTGGCCGCGGTGTACGGCTTCTGGAACGGGCTGGGGCGTCCCGCCTTCTCGGCGACCATGGTCGACGTGCTCGGCCCGAGCCTGCGCATGCGCGGCATGAACCTCAACTACTGGGCCATCAACCTGGGCTTCTCGTGTGCCGCGGTGCTGGCCGGCGTGCTGGCGCGCACCCCGCACCTGACCGTGTTCCTGCTCAACGCGGCGGCCCAGCTGACCATGGCCGCGATCGTGTTCTGGCGGGTGCCGGAGACCCAGCCGGTCGAGACCGTGCTGCCGGGCACGGGTGGCCGGGCGCGGGCCACGGCCGTACGCGTGCCGGTCGAGGGCAGCATCGCGACGGTGCTGCGCGACCGGGTCTTCATGACCTTCGTGCTGCTCAACCTCGGACTCTGGATCATCATCGAGTCCTGCAAGCTGATCCCCATCGCGATGCACCAGCGGGGCATGGACGCCGCCGACTACGGCACGGTCATCGCCGTCAACGGCATCATGATCGTCGCCTTCCAGCTGTTCGTGCCGAAGCTCCTGGCGGGCCGCAACCGCAGCCGGGTGCTGGCGCTGTCGGCGCTGCTCGTCGGCTTCGGCATGGGCGCGACCGCGATCGCCGGCACGGTGCCCATGCTGATGCTGACCGTCGTCGTGTGGACCGCGGGCGAGATGCTGAACGCCCCGGTCAACGGCACGCTGATCGCCGACCTGTCGCAGCCCGCGATGCGGGGCCGCTACCAGGGCGTCGCCTCGATGGGTTTCACCGCCGCCAACTTCGTCGCCCCGGTGGCCGGTGGCGCGCTGCTCCAGTACGCCCCGCCCGCCACGCTGTGGCTGGTGCTGGCCCTGCTGGGCGTCGTCGTCGCGGTCGGTCAGCTGCTCAGCGGCCCGGTCCGCGAGCGCCGCGCCCGCGCCCTGGCCGAGCCGAAGCCGGTCGTGGAAGGAGCGGACCTTGCCTCCGTCGCCGCGTGAGTCCGACCGCCCTGGTGGGGTGCGGCGCTGGTTCGCCGAGACCGTGGGCGGGCTGCCCGCCACGTACTGGTACCTGTGGACCGGGTCGCTGATCAACCGGGCCGGCGGCTTCGTGATCGTCTACTTGACGATCTACCTGACCACCGTGCAGGGCTTCTCGCCGTCGCAATCCGGCCTGGTGCTGGGGTTGTGGGCGGCGGGCGGCGCGATCGGCACCATGGCGGGCGGCGTCGCGGCCGACCGGATCGGGCGGCGGATAACCCTGCTCGTGGCGCACCTGGGCGGCGTGGTGCTGCTGGTGTCGTTGGCCTTCGCCCAGGGTTTCTGGATGATCGCGCCGCTGACGTTCCTGTTCGGGCTCGTCGGCGAGGCGTCGCGGCCGGCCTTCCAGGCGCTGATGGTGGACGTGGTGCCCGAGAAGGACCGGCTGCGCGCGTTCACGCTCAACTACTGGGCCGTCAACGTGGGCTTCGCCGTGGCGGCGACGCTGGCCGGGCTGGCCGCCGCGGCCGAGCCGAAGCTGATCTTCCTGGTGGACGCCGCGACCGCGCTCGCGCCGTTCCTGTTCATCCTGCTCCAGGTGCGCGAGCCGAAGCGGGAGCGGCCCGCGGCCGCACCCCATGCGCCGGTCGAGCGGGCGGGCATCGGCACGGTGCTGCGCGACCGGGTGTTCCTCGGGTTCGTCGCGGTGAACCTGCTGATCTCGTTCGTGTTCATGCAGCACCTGTCCACGCTGCCCATCGCGATGACCGGCGACGGCATCCCCGCGCAGCAGTACGGCCTGGTCATCGCGCTCAACGGCGTGCTCATCGTGGCCGGGCAGCTGTTCATCCCCAAACTGATCAGGTCGTACGACCGCTCGCGGGTGCTCGCCGTGGCGGCGCTGATCATCGGGCTGGGCTTCGGGCTGACCGCGTTCGCCGACTCGGCCGCCTTCTACGCGCTGACCGTGCTGATCTGGACGGTCGGCGAGATGCTGAACTCGCCGTCGAACTCGACGCTGACCGCCGCGCTGTCCCCGGCCGCGATGCGTGGTCGTTACCAGGGAGTGATGTCGCTGTCCTGGTCGGTGGCCGGATTCGCGGCCCCGGTGCTCGGCGGCTACGTGCAGCAGCACCTCGGGGACGAGGCGCTGTGGCTGGGCTGCGGTGTGATCGCTATCGTCGCGGCGGCCGGTCAGCTCTGGTCGGGCCCGGCCCGCGAGCGGCGGGCCGAGGCGCTCCAGGCGGTGTGAGGACGGGTATGCGGTTCGTACGGGAGTCGGTGAGCGGGCTGCCGCGCACCTTCTGGATGCTCTTCTCGGCGATGCTCGTCAACCGGGTGGGCGCGTTCGGCATGCTGCTGCTCCCGATCTACCTGACCACCGCGCGCGGCGCGTCCGTCGCCGTCGCCGGCCTCGTGGTCGGCGCGTATGGAGCCGGGGGCGCGGGCGGCACCCTGCTGGGCGGGGTGCTGGCCGACCGGTGGGGGCGCAAGGCGACGTACCTCGCGGGCACGACCACGGCCGCGGCGCTGATGGTCGGGCTCGGCCTGGCCCGGCCGATCTGGCTCATCGCGGTGCTGGCCGCCGCCGTCGGCCTGGCGCACTCGCTGCCCGGCCCGGCCGTGGTCGCCGCCATCGTCGACGTGCTGCCCGAAGCCGACCGCTCGCGCGCCTTCAACCTGCAGTTCTGGGCGTTCAACATGGGCGGTGCGATCGCCGCGGCGCTGGCCGGGGTGATCGCCGAGTTCAGCTTCCTCGCCCTGTTCCTCATCGACGCGGGCATGACCGCGGTGACCGCACTGCTGGTCTGGCGGCTGGTGCCGGAGACCCTGCGGCGCGGGCGGGCCGCCACCGCGGGCCGCTCCGGGCAGCGGGGCGGGCTCGGGGTCGTGCTGCGGGACCGGGTGTTCCTGACCTTCGTCGGGCTGACCTTCCTGCTGGCCCTGCTCACCGTGCAGGGGCAGTCGATCCTGCAGCTGGCGATGGAGGGCGACGGGCTGCGCCCGTCCGCGTACGGACTGGTCGTCTCGCTGGGCGGGGCGATGATCGTGGTGGGGCAGCTGTTCGTGCCGCGCCTGATCGGGGCACGCCGGCACGCGGTCGTGCTGGCGGCGGCGTTCGCGCTGCTCGCGCTGGGATACAGCACGGTCTTCCTGGCCGATCGGCTCTGGGTGTACGTGGCCGCGGCTTCGGTGTGGACGGTCGGCCAGATGCTGGCCGCGCCGCCGAACGCCTCGATCATCGCGGAGCTGGCCCCGACCGCGTTGCGCGGTCGCTACCAGGGCGTCTTCTTCCTGGTGTTCCCGGCGGCCGGGTTCGTCGCGCCGTCGGTGGGCGGCTGGAGCCTGCAGCACCTCGGCCCGTGGCACTGGCTGGTGTGCGGTGCGGTGGGTCTGCTGGGCGCGGCGGGTCACCTGTGGACGTCCCGCCGGCGCGAGGCGCGGGCCGCGTCGATCCGGGCGGCGGAGATCGCCCTACAAGAGACGGTCGAGCCCGCTTTCGCCTGATCGGCATGGGATCGCGACGCACCGTCGGCGTGAGCCGCAGTGTCGTGATAATCGGGTGACATCGACTCCACCGAATGGCCGATCGGGCGCTCATCCCATCGAAGGATGTCGCAAAGTAACGGTTTGAAAACGACCGACGTGACTGTTGACACAGCGCCAAATTAAGTAAGAATTCTTTCCACATACAGTTAACACTCCTTCCTAAAAGAGGTTGACGAACGTGGAACGAGGCGCGTACCCGACGGCCGGCACGGACAGCGTGCTCGCCCGTTTGCGCGCCAAGCTTCCCGAGTTCACGGGCGCTCTGCGGCGGGTCGCCGAACAGGTGCTCACCGATCCCTCCGGCGCCTCGCGCGCCACCATCGTCGAACTCGCCGAGCGCTCGCACACCTCGCCCGCCACCATCACCCGGTTCTGCCGGGCGGTCGGCTTCGAGGGATACGCCGATCTGCGGCTGGCCATCGCGGGGGAGACCGGCCGCGCCGCCCGCTCCGCGGGCTGGGTCGTCGACATCGGACGCGAGATCGAGCCGGGCGACCCGCTGGAACGCGTGCTCGGCCAGATCATGGCGGCCGACACGCGGGCCATGCAGGACACCGCCGCGATGACCGACCTGGTCGAGGTCGAGCGCGCCGCCGACGCCATCGCCGCCGCCGACCGCGTCGACATCTACGGGGCCTCCGGCTCCGCCCTGGTCGGCGCGGAGATGCAGTTCTCGTTGCACCGCATCGGCATCGCCGCCTGGTCCTGGCCCGACGTGCACAACGGCCTGGCCAGCGCCGCGCTGCTGAGCGCCGGTGACGTCGCGCTGGGCATCTCGCACTCCGGCCAGACCCGGGAGACCATCGAGATGGTCGCCGAGGCCGGCAGCCGCGGCGCGATCACGGTCGCGCTCACCAGCTTCCCCCGCTCGCCGCTGGCCGACGTCGCCGACGTCGTGCTCACCACGGCGACGCAGGCCACCACGTTCCGGCCGGACTCGCTCTCGGCCCGGCACCCGCAGCTGGTCGTGCTCGACCTGCTGTACATCGCCGTCGCGCAGCGCACCCACGAGCGTGCGCACGCGGCGTTCCAGCGCACCGCCCAGGCGGTCGCCGGCCACCGCCTCCGGGAGGTGGTGTGAGCGATGTCCACCCGCACGGCCCCGGGCCGTCACATGAACTCCGGCGCATCTGTGCCGGTAGACGCGGCGACGTCGAACGACGCACCGCTGCGGTATCTGGTCACGCCCCGCGGCGTGACGTTTCCCGGTCTCCCCGGGGAAGCGCAACCCCAGATCGAAGTGCAGCGACGCGCCGGAAGGGCCCGACGCGCCGCGATATCTCGTACGAGGAGATTGTCATGACCGTAACCCCCGACAGCCCGTCGGAGCTGAACCGCCGCACCGTGTTGCGCCGGGCCGCTGCCGCCGGTCTGCTCGCCGCCCCCGCCATCAGCGCCCTGGCCGCGTGCGCCAGCGAGGACGGCGACGGTGGCACCACCGGCGAGAAGACCGAGGCCAACCCGTTCGGCGTCGGTGACAAGCAGCCGCTGGAGGTCGCGTTCTTCAACGGCGGCTTCGGCGAGGACTACGCCAAGTTCGACGTGGCCGCCTACGAGGCCAAGTGGCCGGGCAGCAAGGTCGACCTGAAGTTCTCCAAGCTGATCCTCACCGACTACCAGCCGCGCTTCTACGGCGGCAACCCGCCGGACCTGCTGAACAACTCGTCCCCCGAGACCATCCCGGTCGGCCCGGTCATCCAGGGCAACCAGCTGCGCGACCTCACCGAGCTGCTCGACGCGCCCAGCTACGACGACCCGAAGGTCAAGGTCAAGGACACCCTGGTCGCCGGCACGGTCGAGTCGGGCCTGTTCAACGGCAAGCCGTACACCCTGAACTACGCGTACTCGATCTACGGCATGTGGTACGACGAGACGCTGTTCGCCACCAAGGGCTACACCGTGCCGAAGAACTGGGACGAGTTCGCGGCGCTGGCGGAGAAGGCGAAGGCCGACAAGATCGCGGCCTTCACGTTCCAGGGCGTCCACCCCTGGTACATCTTCAACGTGGTGAACGAGTTCATCTGGATGGCCGGTGGCCTCGACGCCTTCATGAAGATCGACAACCTTGAGCCGAACGCGTGGAAGCAGGACGCGGTCAAGCTGACCGCCGAGCGCCTCGCCGAGATGGCCGCCAAGGGCTGGGTGCAGGCCGGCGCGTCCGGTCTCGACCACACCACCACGCAGCAGGCCGTGCTCGACGGCAAGGCCCTGTTCATCTGGTGCGGCTCGTGGCTCGAGGGCGAGATGGCCAAGACCATCCCGGCCGGGGTCAAGCTGGCCGTGGCTCCGCCGTGGAACATCTCCGCTTCGGACAAGAGCAAGTACGGCACCGTGCACGCGGCGCCGGGCGAGGGCTTCATCGTTCCGAGCCGGAGCAAGAACCCGGCCGGCGGCCTGGAGTTCCTGCGCATGATGCTGGGCAAGGAGCAGGCGCGCAAGTTCGCCGAGCTCACCAAGTCCCTGCCGGTCGTCAAGGGCGCCGCCGACGGCCTGACCATCTCCAACGCCCTGACCTCCGCCTCGAAGGTGGCCGCGGCCGCCCCCGAGGTCATCAGCTGGCGCTACGAGGGCTGGTACGCCCCGCTGGTGACGGCCGTGGGCAACGCCGCCACCGACCTGCTGGCGGGCAAGTCCACGCCGGACGCCTTCATGGCCGCCGTGCAGAAGGTCGCCGACGAGGTGGCCAAGGACGAGAAGATCGTCAAGCAGAAGCGCACCGCCTGATCGTCCGGTGATCGGGTCTCCCGATCACGGGTGGGGCCGGCCCGGCCGGCCCCACCCCCGCGGAACGCGGCTCACCTGGTCTGTGGCTGCCCCGGCATCCCGCCCGTTCCCCTCGCAGCTGTCAGCAAAGGAACTTGATCATGCGGAACGGCAGAGCGCCCTTCATTGCAGGATTCCTCTTCGCCCCGGTCCTGCTCTACGTGGTGTACGTCCTCATCCCCTACGTGCGTACGGCGTACTTCTCGCTGACCGACTTCAACGGGTTCAGCCCCGAGTACGGCTTCGTAGGCCTAGGCAACTACCTGGAACTCCTCAAGGACGAGGTCTACCTGCGGGCCATCGGCCACAACGCGGTCGTGCTCACGGTGTTCCCCATCGTCACGATCCTGCTGGCGCTGTTCTTCGCGTTCATGCTGAACGTCGGCGGCCGGGGCGACAAGGCAGGCATCCGCGGCGTGCGCGGCTCGTCGCTGTACAAGTTCATCTTCTTCTTCCCGCAGGTGCTGTCGATCGCCATCGTCGCGGTGATCTGGCGCCGCGTGTTCCAGAGCAACGACGGCGGCATGATCAACGCCGTGCTGATGTCGCTGGGCCTGGTCGACGAGGAGAAGCCGCTGCTGTTCCTCGCCGAATCCGACTCGGTGATCCCCCCGATCCACCTCGGCGCGTTCACGCTCGACGCGCCCGTGGTGCTGATCTGCCTCATCGGCGTCGCGATCTGGGGCGGCGTCGGTTTCTACCTGGTGCTCTTCTCGGCGGCCATGCAGTCGATCCCGAAGGACATCTACGAGGCCGCCACCCTCGACGGCGCGACCCGCGTGCAGACCTTCTTCCGGGTGACGCTGCCGCTGCTGCGCGAGCACGTCTCGGTCGCCTGGATCTACCTCGGCATCGCCGCACTCGACTTCTACGCGCTGGTCATCGGCCTCACCCCGGGAGCCGGCGGTGGCGGCCCGAACAACGCCAGCGAGGTCATGAGCTCGTGGATGCTCACCAGCGCCTTCCGCAGCAGCCGCTACGACGGCTTCGCGTTCGCCTGCGCGATGGGCATGTCCATCGCCCTGCTGACGATGCTGCTGGCCGGTGTGCAGTTCCGGCTCACCCGCAGCCGCGACAAGCTCGAGTTCTGAGAGGTATACGAGATGGCCACCACCGTTACCGCAGACGCCCCCGCCGCGGCCGCGCCCCCCGCGCCGCCCGCCGCGCCGGTCAAGCAGCGTGAGGGATACGCCGCCAACGCCTTCGCCCACATCTTCCTCGCGGTCTGGGGCCTGCTGGTCACCATCCCGCTGATCTGGGCCGTCATCCAGTCGTTCAAGACCGACGACGAGATCATCCACGACCCGCTCGGCCTGCCCGAGCAGTGGCTCTTCGGCGCCTTCGGCCGGGCCTGGACCAAGGGCAACATCGGCGAGTTCTTCCTGAACACGATCATCGTGCTGCTCGGCAGCGTGACACTGACCATGCTGCTCGGCGCGATGGCGGCATACGTGCTCGCGCGCTACCCGTTCCGCGGCAACCGGGCCGTGTACTGGATGTTCGTCGCCGGCCTGACGCTGCCCATCTACCTGGGCATCCTGCCGCTGTTCCTGCTGGTGCAGGACATGTCCAAGGCGCTGGGCCTGGAAGAGGTCATCGGGCTGAACACGCACCTGGGACTGATCCTGGTGTACGTGGCGTACTCCATGCCCTTCACGGTGTTCTTCCTGCACGCCTTCTTCCGGACGCTGCCGACCACCATCGCGGAGGCCGCGTCGGTGGACGGGGCCGGGCACGTGCGGCTGTTCTTCCAGGTCATGATGCCGATGGCGAAGCCTGGTCTGATCAGCATCGGCATCTTCAACGTGATCGGCCAGTGGAACCAGTTCCTGCTGCCGACCGTGCTGATGAAGGACTCCGACAAGAAGATGCTCACCCAGGGTCTGCTGGAGCTGGCGACGAACGCCCGTTACGAGACGGACTTCGCGCGGCTGTTCGCTGGCATGACCATCGCGATGCTCCCCATCCTGGCCGTGTACCTGGGCTTCCACCGCCAGGTCCAGTCCGGCCTGACGGGCGCGACGCTCAAGTAACCCGGCCTGCGGAAACGGGGCGGTGCGCAGGTCGCGCACCGCCCCGTTCGCCGTTGCGGCGCACACCGGTCAGGATTCGCCGGTGACCAGGTAGATGACGTGGCGGCCGGCGTTGACGGCGTGGTCGGCGTAGCGCTCGTAGAAGCGGGCCAGCAGGGCGGCGTCCACGGCGGCTTCCACGCCGTGCGTCCACTCCGAGTTGAGCAGCTTCTCGAACAGCGCCTTCTCCAGCTCGTCCATGGCGTCGTCGTCGCGCTCCAGTTCGGCGGCGCGTTCGATGTCGCGGGACGCGAGCACCAGCGTGATCTTGCCAGCGATGCGGTCGGCGATGTTGGCCATCTGGCCGAAGACCCCGGCGAGCTCGGCGGGCACGCAGACCGCCGGGTGCCGGCGCAGCGCCGACTTGGCCACGTGCTCGGCCAGGTCGCCCATGCGCTCCAGGTCGGTGCCGATGTGCAGCGACGTGATCACCATGCGCAGGTCGGAGGCGACGGGGGCCTGCTGCGCGAGCAGCCGGAGCACCTTCTCCTCGACGGCGCGGAACAGGGCGTTGATCTCCTCGTCGCGGGCGATGACGCGCTCGGCGCCCTCCTTGTCGGCGCTGAGCAGGGCGGTGGTCGCCGCGCTCATCGCGGTGCGGACCGCCTCGGCCATGGAGACCAGCAGGCGGCCGACCTCGAGCAGGTCGGCACGGAACTCCTCGCGCATTGATCACTTCCAGTAACGATGGGGGGCTCTGGTCCGCACCACGGTAGGCGGCGCGCACGGCCGGAAGTTGAACGCCGGTGAACGGGAGCGGGCGCGACGGTGAACACTGTGCAACCAATGCCGTATATGGCCAGGTTACAGATGATTTGTACGAGACCGTTGGTGGAATGATCTGACCTACGATCGCAACGTGAAGGTACTGGCAGCGCCCCCCGACGGCGGCACGCTCATGCTGGCGATCGCCGTCGGCATCGTGCTCGGCCTCGCCGCGGGCCTCCTGCTGGCCCGCTACCAGGCGCACCGACGTGCGGCACGCGCGGTGAACGCGCTGGGGCCGTCCGGGCTGGGCGCGCCGCCGGTCGGCGACCCGTTGGCCGGGCTGGGCCGCAAGAGCCTCGACGCGCTGCGGGTGGGCGTGGTGCTGCTCGACGGCACCGACCAGGTCGTGCTCGCCAACCGGTCGGCGCGGGCCATGGGCATGCTGCGGGCCAGCGCCGTGCCGGGCACGATCGCCGCCCACCCGATCCTGCGTACGCTCGCCGGCCAGGTGCGCCACACGGGCGTGCCGCGCGAGGTGGAGCTGGACCTGCCGCGCGGCCGCGAGCTGGGCGAGTCGCAGCCGCTGGGCGTGCACCTGCGCGCGGTGGCGGTCGGCGGCGGGCTGGTCTGCGTGGAGGCGGCCGACGTCACCGACGCGCACCGGGTGGAGCGGGTGCGCCGCGACTTCGTGGCGAACGTGAGCCACGAGCTGAAGACCCCGATCGGCGCGTTGCAGCTGCTGGCCGAGGCGCTGCTGGACGCCACCGAGCCGCCGGACGAGCAGCCGGCCGACCCGGAGGCCGCGGCGGCCCAGGCGGCCGAGGACGTGGTGGCGAGCCGGCGGTTCGCCGAGCGCATACAGCGCGAGAGCACCCGGCTCGGCCGGCTGGTGTCGGAGCTGCTGGAGCTGTCCCGGCTGCAGGGCGCCGAGCGGCTGCCCGACCCCGAGCCGGTCGCGGTGGACGCGGTGGTGGCCGAGGCGCTGGACCGCGCCCGCACCAACGCGGCCGCCAAGCACATCGAGCTGGTCGTCATCGGCACCCGCGGGCTGACCGTGTACGGCAACGACAACCAGTTCGCCACGGCCCTGGGCAACCTGGTCGAGAACGCCGTGGCGTACTCGCACGAGCACTCCGCGGTCGTGGTCAGCGCGCTGGCCGAGGGGGACCGGGTCGACATCAGCGTGTCGGACCAGGGCATCGGCATCGGGCCGGGAGACCTGGACCGGGTGTTCGAGCGCTTCTACCGGGCCGACCAGGCCCGCTCGCGGGCGACCGGCGGCACCGGCCTCGGCCTGGCCATCGTCAAGCACATCGCCACCAACCACGGGGGCCGCGTCGACGTGCGCAGCCGCCTGGGTGGAGGCTCGACGTTCACCCTCCGGTTACCTGCCCGACCACCGGAGGCGATGCTTCCGCTACCCGCCTCCTTTGAGATCGATGCGGCGCCGGTGCCCGACGCCCCCGCGCCCCTGAACCACGCGGCCGACGCCGTGAACCTCGCAGCGCAGGACGCGACCCCCGCGGCTGCTGCGAACCCCGCACGACCGGCACAGACCGGCTGACTGGCAACTGCGAAAGGTGGGCGTGATGTCCCGCGTACTGGTCGTCGAGGACGAGGAGTCGTTCTCGGACGCGCTGTCGTACATGCTGCGCAAGGAAGGCTTCGAGGTGTCCGTCGCGGCCACCGGCACCGCCGCGCTCACCGAGTTCGACCGCACCGGCGCGGACATCGTGCTGCTCGACCTGATGCTGCCGGAGATGTCCGGCACCGAGGTCTGCCGCCAGCTGCGCCAGCGCTCGCACGTGCCGATCATCATGGTCACCGCACGGGACAGCGAGATCGACAAGGTGGTCGGCCTGGAGATCGGGGCCGACGACTACGTGACCAAGCCGTACTCCCCGCGCGAACTCGTCGCCCGCATCAGGGCGGTGCTGCGCCGGCAGACCACCGACGTGGTCGAGGTGGCGGGCGGCACGCTGGCCGCCGGCCCGGTCCGGATGGACGTGGAACGGCACGTGGTGACCGTCGACGGCGCGCCGGTGCAGCTGCCGCTGAAGGAGTTCGAGCTGCTGGAGCTGCTGCTGCGCAACGCGGGCCGGGTGCTGACCCGCGGCCAGCTGATCGACCGGGTCTGGGGTGCCGACTACGTCGGTGACACCAAGACCCTCGACGTGCACGTGAAGCGGCTGCGCTCGAAGATCGAGCCCGAGCCGTCCACGCCCCGCTACCTCGTCACCGTCCGCGGCCTGGGCTACAAGTTCGAGCCGTAAGTCGTATTCGCGGCCTCTCCATGCTCCGCCCCTGCCGGGTCCCGCGGCACGGGCGGGGCTTTTTCGTACCGGCAGGCTGTCAACCTTCGGGTCGGGGGCGTCGTCCTTGGTGGGCGACGAAAGGAGAGCCTGTGCGGTCACGAGACGCGTACGCCGGACTGGCGGACCTGGTCGCCTCGCGCGGCCCGGCCCTGCTGGCCACGGCGACCCTGCTCAGCGGCGGGCGTACCGCCGGAGAGGACCTGCTCCAGGCGGCCCTGGAACGGATGATGCGGGCCTGGCGCCGCATCGACGGCGACCCCGAGGGTTACCTGCGCCGCACCATGTACCACCTGGCCGTGGACAGCTGGCGGCGGCGGCTGCGGCGGCGCGAGGTCGTCGCCACGGTCGAGCCGCCCGCGCACTCCGACGGCACGGACTCACTCGCGCTGCGCCACGCGCTGGTGCAGGCACTGGCGCAGCTGCCGCCCCGGCAGCGGGCCGTGCTGGTGCTGCGCTACTGGGAGCAGCTCAGCGAGGCCGAGGCCGCGGCGGTGCTCGGCTGCTCGGTCGGCACGGTCAAATCGAGCGCCTCGCGCGGCCTGGCCCGGTTGCGCGAGATCGCGGCGGCCTGGGCTCTCGACGAATCCCCACTGCGGATCGGAGCACCTTCATGAACAGCTCACTGGAAGACGAACTGGCGGCAGGGATGCGGGAGCACACCGCAGACCTGCGGCCGAGCCCGGACCTGCTGGACCGGGCGGCCCGCCGCAACCGGCGGCGAACCGCGGGCCGGGCGGTCGGCGCCGGCGTGTTCGGCCTGGCGGCCGTGGTGGCGGTCGCGATGACGGCGCTGGGCGGCACCCCCGCCGCCCCGACCGCGGACCCGGGCCCACGCCCCGCGCCGGAACTGCTGACCGTCGGCATGGTGTCCGAGCGGGCCGTGGCGGCGCTGGCCGGTGACGACGTGCAGCACATCGTCTCGACCACCACCTACCGCGGCACCACCGAGCACGGCGAGTGGTGGTTCGACCAGACGACCGGCGACTCGCGCATCACTCACCTGTCGGCACCCGGCGGCACGGCGACGATGGACCTCTGGCAGCTGGTACGCGACGACACGCTCACCATGACGCAGGTCTTCCACCAGGACCGGAGCTTCCTGCGTCTCGACCGGGCGCTGAACGGCGAGCGGCCGTCCGGCCCGGCGGGTGGCACCCCCGAGGAGCTGCGCGCGGCCCTGCGCCGCGGCGACGGCTACACCCTGGTCGGCCCCGTCGACCTGGACGGCCGGGCAGTGCTGCACCTGCGCCTGGAGTTCGAGGACGGCTCGGACGAACTGTGGGTGGACGCCGAGACCTACCGGGCGGTCCGCCGGGAGACGGTCAAGCAGACGCCCGACGGCGACGCCCGCAACCGGATGGACTTCGAGTGGCAGCCCCGCAACACGGACTCACTCGCCCCCCTCACGGTGACCATCCCGACCGGCTACACCCAGCGGACCCTGCCCCCCGTCGACGGACCCGTGTAGGCCTCCGCACTTTCGGGGAAACTGCGCGAATCCGGTCGCCGATTGTCGCGGTTTCCCCGAAAAGTGCACGAGCGGCCGCGAAGCGCCGCGGGTCAGTAGAGGGCGCGGAGGGCTTGGGCGATCTCCTCGATGTCACGGAGTTCGCCGGTGCAGACCGCGATGACCAGGTCGTATGCGGCGTCCTGGTCGAGGGCGGCGAGGCGGCGGCGGCTCACCGCACCGTTCACGGTGAGGAAGGCGGTGGCCGTGATCCAGCCGATGCGCTTGTTGCCGTCCACGAACGGGTGGTTGCGGGTCAGCGACTGGAGCAGGGCCGCCGCCTTCGTCCACAGGTCCGGGTAGGCGTCCGCGCCGAACACGCTGCTGCGCGGGCGGGCCACCGCCGACTCGATCAGCCCGGGATCGCGCACGGCGACGCCGAGCCGGTCCGCGATCGCCAGCACGTCGGCGTACGTCGGGACGTAGACCTCGCTCACTGGGCGAGCCGGGCGAGCAGGTCGGTGTGCGCAGCGAAGATCTCGTCGACGGCCGCGCCGAAGCCCTGCGGGCCGGGCTCGATCTCGTCGACGTCGTCGAGCGCGGCGAGGCGCTCCTCGTGGTCGACCGCGGGCGGGACGGGGACCTGCCGTCCGCGCAGCTGCTCCTCGCTCATGTCCACTCCTCTGAGGCTTATGAATCGAGGTTAGCCGGGCGGGCAATGAGTTTGAGCGGCGTGCGCCGGCGGGCTTCGACGGTGGCGGGGTGCTCGGCGACCAGGCCGCGCTTGTCGCGCTCGGCGCACATCTCGGCCAGCCGGGCGTACGCCTGCTCGCCGACCAGCGCGGTCAGCTCGGGGGCGTAGCTGACGTACATCGGTTCCGTGCCGACGTGCGCGTCCGGCGAGGAGGTGCACCACCAGTGCAGGTCGTGGCCGCCCGCGCCCCAGCCCCGCCGGTCGAACTCGCCGATGACCGATACCAGGATCTTGGTGTCGTCGGGGCGTTTGACCCACTGCTGATCCCGGCGGACGGGCAGCTGCCAGCACACGTCGGGCTTGTAGGTCAGCGGGTGCACCCCGTCGCGCAGCGCCTGGGCGTGCAGGGCGCAGCCGCCCCCGCCCGGGAAGTCGGCGTCGTTGAGGAAGACGCAGGGGCCCTCCTCGCCGTCGGGGCCGTGCTGGACGGCGGTGCGCCGGGCCGGTTTCTCGTCGTGCAGCTCGTCCAGCTCGGTCCACTTCTCGAAGCCGCGTACGTGGTGCTGCCAGGTGTCCTTGTCCAGGCGCTTGACCGCGGCCTTGACCCGTTTGACGTCGTCGGCGTCGGTGAAGAACGCGCCGTGCGAGCAGCAGCCCTCCTCCTCCCGCCCGGCGATGATGCCCCGGCAGGCGCTGCCGAACACACACGTCCAGCGCGACAGCAGCCAGGTCAGGTCGGCACGGATCAGGTGGGCCGGATCCGCCGGGTCGGCGAACTCGATCCACTCCCGCGGGAAGTCCAGCGAAGTCTCGCCCTCATGGTCCACGATCCCAGCCTACGGCGGCGGCGGGCACCGATAACGTAGGCGCATGCGGCTTGGTGTCCTCGATGTCGGATCCAATACAGTTCATCTCCTGGTGGTCGATGCGCACCGCGGTGCGCACCCGTGGCCCGCGCACTCCCAGAAGGAGCGGCTGCGCCTGGCCGAGCAGCTCGGCGAGGCGGGGGAGCTGACCATCGCCGGGGCCGACGCGCTGGTGAAGGCCTGTGAGCAGGCCAAGACCGCGGCCGAGCAGCAGGGCGCGGAGGAGCTGATGGCGTTCGCCACCTCCGCGGTTCGCGACGCCACCAACTCCGCCCAGGTGCTGCGCCGGGTGTACGAGGAGACCGGTGTCGAGCTGCGGGTGCTCTCCGGCGAGGACGAGGCCCGGATGACCTTCCTGGCGGTACGCCGGTGGTTCGGCTGGTCGGCGGGCCGGCTGCTGGTGCTGGACATCGGCGGCGGCTCGCTGGAGATCGCGGCGGGCATCGACGAGGAGCCCACGGTGGCGGTGTCGCTGCCGCTGGGCGCGGGCCGGCTGACCCGGCGCTGGCTGCGGGCCGACCCGCCCGGCGCGGCGGAGCTGGCCGCCCTGCAGTCCTACGTGGACGAGCAGCTCATGCACCGGGAGCTGGACGGGCTGAAGGGCTGGGAGATCGCCGCGGCGACCTCGAAGACGTTCCGCTCGCTGGCCCGGCTGGCCGGCGCCGCGCCCAGCGGCGACGGGCTCTGGGCCCCTCGCGCGCTCACCCTGCAGGGCCTGCACCAGGTGCGCGGCTTCATCCAGCGCATCCCGTCGGCCGGTCTGGCCGAACTGGACGGAGTCAGCGCCAGTCGCGCCCATCAGCTGCTCGCCGGAGCGGTTGTGGCGGAGGCCGCAATGCGCCGACTGGGCATCGATGAGCTGCGCATCTGCCCCTGGGCATTGCGGGAGGGCGTCATCCTGACGCGCCTGGATCAGCTCTCCGCGGGGTGACCGGGGCTACCCTGGACAACGTGTCCGTTCCCGTGCTCCTGTCCAGCTCGTCCGTTTTTCCCGAGCCCACCGCCGCAGCGTTCGAGCTGGCGGCGTCGCTGGGATACGACGGGGTCGAGGTCATGGTGTGGACCGACGCGGTGAGCCAGGACGCCGGCGCACTGCGTGGGCTGTCCCGGCACTACGGCGTGCCGGTGCTGTCGATCCACGCGCCCTGCCTGCTGGTCACCCAGCGGGTCTGGAGCAGCGACCCGAAGGAGCGGCTGCGCCGTGCGGTGATCCTGGCCGACACGCTGAGCGCGCCGACGGTCGTGGTGCACCCACCGTTCACCTGGCAGCGCGACTACGCCCGGGGCTTCGCGGACACGGTGGGCAAGCTGGCGCACCGGCACACCGGGGTGCGCATCGCGGTGGAGAACATGTACCCGGTGCGCATGGGCCGCCGCCAGGTCGTGCCGTACCACCCGGGCTGGGATCCGACCGAGGCCGGGTACGACTCGTACACCCTGGATCTGTCGCACTGCGCGGCGTCGCGGTCCGACGCCCTGGAGATGGCCGACACGATGGGGCCGGGGCTGGCCCACATCCACCTGGGCGACGGCACCGGCGAGGGCCGGGACGAGCACCTGGTGCCCGGCCGCGGCACCCAGCCGTGCGCGCGGCTGCTGGAAGGGCTGGAGCGGCGCGGGTTCACCGGCTCGGTGGCGATGGAGGTGGCGACCCGCAAGGCGGGCAGCCGCGCCGCCCGCGAGGCCGACCTGGCCGAGGCGCTGGCGTTCGCCCGCACCCACCTCGCCGCCGGCGTAGCCCCCACCCGCTCCTGACCAACCCACCCACCGCCCCCACCGCCCCGCCGGGGCGTGCAGCCTGCGGCTGCCGTCTCCGGCGGTTGGGAAGGTGCCCTTCCTCTACGTATGTGGTTTGCAAGGTGCCCTTCCTTGCATGGCAGAGGGCCGCTCCCGGAGGGAGCGGCCCTGAGGTTGGAGGCGGCGTCAGCCGACCGATGTCAGGCTGGGCTGCTGGGGGACGGTGGGCTTGAGCTGGGCCTTGTGGGCCAGCTCGGTGACCGCGGCCTTCTTGCGGGCGCGGTGGGCCGCGACGTGCGAGCGCGTGGCGCAGCGCTCGGAGCAGAAGCGGCGGCAGTTGTTGGACGAGGTGTCGAGGTAGACGTTGCCGCAGCGGTCGTCGGCGCAGACGCCGAACCGGGCGCTGCCGTACTCGCAGAGCCACACGGACAGGCCCCAGACGGCGCCGGCCAGGTACTCGGCGCTGACCGCGGAGCCGCGGCTGGTGACGTGGATGTGCCAGTTCCCGGACTCATGGCCGGAGATGCGGGGGTGCACCGGATGGGCTTCGAGCAGCGAGTTGAGCTCTTCGACGGCCTCGCGTTCGCGGCCGTGCGCGCCGTGTTCGAACACCTCGCGCAGCCGCCGTTGTGCCTTGCGGAACACCTGCAGGTCGCGTTCGGTGGCGTCCTCGCACATCCAGTCCGGCCCCGGCAGGACAGCGCGGAGCTGGCTCAGGTCGTCCAGCGGCGCGTTGACAAGATCAACAGCCGTTCGGGCGTACGCATCGAAGTTCACCCGACAAAGGTAGTGCACCTACGGCGTGCGTGGGGTGTCAACATAGTGGGGTATGAAGCGAGCGTGACCGTCGGTGATCAGGCTGGTGCTCTCCCGTAGTCCCAGCCCCGCCGACTCGCCATCGATGATCCATGAACCCAGCACCACGTGGTTGCCCTGGAACGAAGGCAGCGCACGGAACTCCTGGAAGCAGTGGCCACCGGTGTCGTAGATACCGTCCGTGACCTGCTCACCTGCCGCAGTGACGATCCGCACATTAGCCCCCTCGCGGCCGAGCAGCGGCTTGGCCACGTACTCGGTCATGTCCCGCGGGCCGTCCAGGTATGCCGGCAGCAGCAGCTCGTGGCCCGGGTACAGCTCCCAGAGCACGGCCAGCAGCGCCTTGTTCGACAGCAGCAGCTTCCAGGCCGGCTCGATCCAGGTGGTCGGGGTCCCCGGGTCCAGCGCGAGCCGCCCGTACGGCTCGGCGACCATCCACTCCCAGGGGTACAGCTTGAAGATCGTGCTGATCGGGTCGCCGCCGCTGTCGCGGAAGCGCCGCCCGTCCCAGGCGATGTCGAGCATCGGGGTGACCCGCACGTCCAGCCCGGCCTGATGCGCGGTGTCGGCCAGGTAGCCGACGGTCATCAGGTCCTCGAACGTCTCCTCCAGGTTCGACCACGCGAAGTGCACCGGGCCCGCGGCGAACTGGGGGCCGAGCCGGCGCCACGCGGCGATCAGGCGCTCGTGCAGGCTGTTCCACTGGTCGGAGTCCGGCCGGGTGTCGGTGAGCCAGAACCACTGGATGATCGCCGCCTCCAGCAGCGAGGTGGGCGTGTCGGCGTTGTACTCCAGCATCTTCGGCGGACCGCTGCCGTCGTACCAGAGGTCGAACCGGCCGTACAGGGTCGGCGGCTGCTCGCGCCACACCCGGCGCACCTCGTCCACGGCCCAGGCGGGGATGCCGAAGTCGGCCCACCGGTCCTGCTCGACCACGTGCTTGGCGGCCGCCAGCGACATCCGGTGCAGCTCCTCGGTCGCCTCCTCCAGCCGGAGCACCTCGTCCAGGGTGAACGAGTAGCAGGCGGACTCGTCCCAGTACGGGGTGGTGGCGCCGTCGTCGAGCTTGGTGTCGGCGTAGAGCATGCCCTGCGCCCGGACCTTCTCCCGCCAGTCCGGGCGCGGTTCGAGCTGATGACGCTGCACGGGCGGTCAGCCGCCGCAGGAGGCGAGGTGGGTGCCGAAGCCGCCCGAATCGGGCAGCGCCTCGGTAGGGGCGGGGGGCTCGGCCAGCCGGATGCCGGAGCTGCCGGCGGCGAACACGGTCTGCTGGGGGTCGGGCTGACCCCAGCAGTCGTCGTCATCGTCGTCCAGGGCACAGGCCAGGCCGGCGACGAGCAGCACGACCCCACCGATGATCACGGCGGGGGAGCGGAGCGGGTTCGAGTTCACAGCTGAAGTTTGTAGCCGACGCACACAACCCTCCCTTCACCGAGATATCGAGCAGTGTTCTTGTATACAACGGGCAGGAGTCCCGTGAGCCCTTCGGCGCAGGCGGGTTACGCTGCCAGCATGCTTCGCTCCGTGATCCTCGCCGCCGCCCGATCCCAGAAGGTGGAACGGCTCGTAGAGACCGCCCCGGTCAGCCGGGACGTCGTCAAGCGTTTCGTCGCCGGCTCCGGAACCGGCGAGGCGCTCGCCGCCACCCGGCAGCTCGCCGACGCCGGCCTCTGCATCACCCTGGACAACCTGGGCGAGGACACCCTCACCGCCGAGCAGGCCAACGCCACCAAGGAGGCGTACCTGGAGCTGCTCGCCGCGCTCGGCCACGCCGGGCTGACCGCGCCGAAGGAGGGCGGCGGCGGGGTCACCGTGGCCACCGCCGAGGTCAGCCTGAAGCTGTCCGCGCTGGGCCAGGCCTTCGACGAGCAGCTCGCGGAGAAGAACGCCCGCGAGATCTGCGAGGCCGCCGCGGGCCTGGGCACCACGGTCACCCTGGACATGGAGGACCACACCACCACCGACTCGACTTTGGACATCCTGTCCCGGCTGCGCCGCGACCACCCGGGCACCGGCGCGGTGCTGCAGGCGTACCTGCGCCGCACCGAGGGCGACTGCCGGGAGCTGGCCACCGCGGGGTCCCGGGTGCGGCTGTGCAAGGGGGCGTACAAGGAGCCCGAGCACGTCGCCTACCAGGCGCCGCTGGAAGTGGACAAGTCGTACGTGCGGTGCATGAACATCCTCATGGCGGGCGAGGGCTACCCGATGCTGGCCACCCACGACCCCCGCCTGATCGCCATCGCGCAGGACCGGGCCCGCTGGTTCGACCGCGCGCCGGACGAGTTCGAGTTCCAGATGCTGTACGGCATCCGCCCCGAGGAGCAGACCCGCCTGGCCCGCGCCGGGCACACCTTGCGCGTCTACGTGCCCTACGGCACCGAGTGGTACGGCTACCTGATGCGCCGGCTCGCCGAGCGCCCCGCCAACCTCGCCTTCTTCGGACGGGCGCTGATCTCGAAGAAGTGACCGTCCGGCCGAATCACCTCGGCCGCTCAGGTGGGTAGCGTCCTCGTCCGTGATCGCCGAGGACGCCGCCCATTCCACCGACGGATCCTCGCCGCCCGTCCCGACCGCGCACCCCGTTCCGGCGCAGCGCGCCGAGCCGGATCCGTACCCGGTGTCGTACGCGGTCCCGGGTCCGCAGCCGGCGCCGGGCCCGCCGCCCGGTTTCGGGGCGCCCCACCCGTACCCCACGCTCCACCCGTACCCCACGCTCTGGCCGGATCCGGCGCTGCTGCACCGGCCGCGCCGCCGCTGGGGCCGGGTGATCGCGCTGGTCGCCACGGGCCTGACGCTGGCCTGCGCGGCCGCCGGCGGCCTGGCGGTGGTGCTGGTCCCGCCGGTGCTCGACCAGCTCGCCGCGGCGGGCACGCAGACCCCCGGCACCGCGCCCAGCCCGCGGCCGGACGACAAGCTGAGCGTGCGCCAGGCCTGGGTCAAGGAGCGCATCGACGCGGCGCTGACCGTGCAGCGCGAGGCCCTGCTCGCCGGGGACGAGAAGGCCTACCTGTCGGTGGTCGAGCCGACCGCCACCGATGCCCTCGACCGGCTGCGGATCCAGTTCCGCTCGCTGCGGGCGATGCAGGTGGCGGCGTGGACCGACCGCGGCTACCAGCCGAGTCCCAGCCCGAACGACGAGTGGCAGGTGCGGCTGAGCAGCACGCCGTGCTTCGTCGTCGCGGTGTGCAACGAGTCCCGGACGCCGTCGTTCATGCGCTGGCGCATCGAGAACGGCCGGGCGGTGCTGCTGTACTGGGAGCCGGGCGACAAGGACGGCGGCGCGCCCTGGCAGACCGACGAGCTGGTCGCGCTGGCCGGCGCGCGCACCGTGGTCGCGACCACGCCCGTCTTCGAACGGGAGCTGCCCATGCTGCTCCGCGAGGCCGAGAAGGCCGCGAAGGTCGCCGACCGGTACGCCGTCGGCACCCCGCCCAGCCGCTACCCGGTGTACTACGCGGACAGCCGCGAGTGGGAACGCTGGTACGGCGGCCACCCGCCGGACTGGGCCGGGGGCGTCGCCATCCCGGTGACGCGCGAGCGCTACGAGCTGGTGCTCAACGGCGCCTACCTGACGCAGGCCGGGCTGGGCGAGCTGATGCGCCACGAGCTGGCGCACGCCTCCTCGCTGGCCGGGGCCTCCGGCGGCTACGGCGCCTGGTGGCTGGTCGAAGGCCTGGCCGAGGAGGCCGGGGCGAACGGGGCCAAACCTGCGGCGTACCCGGCGATGGCTGAGGTGCGCCGGTTCGTCAAGAAGTGGAACCGCGACATCGAGCTGGCCGCGCCCGGCGAGAAGACCCCGGAGTCGGAGGTGGCGGGCCGCTATGGCGTCGCCTATCTGGCCGTGCACCGCCTGGTCGCCCGGTTCGGGTTCGCCAAGGCGATGGCCTTTTTCAAGTCCGTGCTGCACTTCCGGAAGGAGGCGGCGCTGGCGGCCCCGGAGCAGCTCGGCCTGAGCTGGGCGGCGGTGGAGCGGGATCTGGTCGACTACGTGCGGCGCACCGCCCGCTGAGCGGCGGCTCGGCGACGTCGAAAGAGGGTGAAAGGGGCGCACCGCTTGGATCGCCCATGCCGCTCATACCGGATTCGACTGCCGCGAGCCCTACCCGTTGCCGCAACCCGTTGGTAGCCTCCACGTCCGTGCCCCCCGAGGACGAGACCCCTTCCGCCGGTTGGCCCCCGCCCGCCGATCGACGCTCGCCCGACGAGACCGGCACGGGGGCCGTCGACCCCTGGGCGCGGACCGCGCCCGACCTTCTGCCACTCGACGACGAGGACCCCACCCCGGCCGCCGTGATCGCGGCCGCCCACTCCGCCGCGCCCCCCGACGACGAGCAGCCCACCGCGCCGCTGGCCGGGTATGCGCCGTCCCCGGTGGAGCCGCAGACCGCGCCCCTGGCCAGGTCCGCGGGGTCCCCGGCAGAGCCGCCCACGCTGCCGCACGCCGGATACGCCCGGCAGGCTGCGGCGGACGCGACCTTCGTGCCGCCGCCCGCGCCGATGCCGCCGACCGCCTACCCGGCTCCGGCAGCTCAGGCGCCCACCCCGGTTCCTGGCTACCCGGCCTCGGCCGCACCTGGCGGCTACCCGGCTTCGGCGGTCCCCGCTGCCTACCCGGCTTCGGCGATGCCCGCCGGCTACCCCGCGTCCGGAGTGCCGGGTGGTCATCCCGCGGGGTGGCCGCCGCCGCGGCCCCGGCGGCGCTGGGGGCGCGTGCTGGCGTTCGTCGTCGTGGTGCTGGTAGTGGTGTGCCTGGTCGGGGGCGGGCTGGCGGTGCTGGCGTTCCCGTGGCTGAAGGACCGGTTCTCCGGCCCGGAACCGACCGGCGCGCCGAGCCCGGGACCGAACGCCCCGTTCGCCGCCCGCCAGGCGTGGATCAAGGATCGGATCGGGACGGCGCTGACCGAGCAGCACCGGGCGCTGCTGGCCGGTGACGAGGCGGCCTACCTGTCCGTGGTCGATCCGGCCGCGCCGCAGGTGCTGGACGGTATGCGTACGCAGTTCCGGTCGCTGCGCGCGATGCGGGTCGCGGGGTGGACCGACGAGCCGAGCAACCCGACCCCGGTGCCCGCCGACGGCGGCGAGCAGTGGTCGACCGAGCTGCGCGGCACCCCCTGCTTCGTGACGCCGACCTGCGCGAAGGCCGGCGCGAAGGCGCAGACCCGGTGGCGGATCCGGGACGGGCGGGCCTGGCTGTTCGAGTGGCAGCCGGTCGCCACCCAGCCGTCGCCGCACCCGTGGCAGGTCGCGGAGCTGGTCGCCGACGCGGGGGAGCGCACCGTCGTCGCGACCACGCCGGACTTCGCGGGCAAGCTGCCCGAGCTGCTGGCCGAGGCGGAGAAGGCGGCCAAGGTCGCCGATCGGTTCGCCCGCGCCGGCGCCACGCCGTCGCGGTACGTCGTCTACTACGCGGGGCCGCAGGAGTGGCGGCGCTGGTTCACCTGGAATCCCGGAGACACCGTGTCCGGGGTGGCGCTGCGGGTGAGCGTGGAGCGCTGGGAGCTGATGCTCTACGACGACAACATCACGCCGGAGGTGCTGGGCGGAGTGCTGCGCCACGAGCTGACCCACGCGGCGTCGCTGGCCGGCCCGTTCAAGGACAGCGACACCATGTGGTGGCTGCACGAGGGCCTGGCCGAATACGCCCTGATGGACGGGGCCCGGGTGCGCGACTACCTGCGGATGCCCGCCATCCGGCAGTTCGTCGCGGACGGCTGGAACGGCGACATCGAGTTCAGGGACCCGCCCAAGGGCACCAAGGGCTGGATCGTCTCCGCCCGGTACGGCGTGAGCGCGCTGGCCGTGCGGCACATGGCGGACCGGTTCGGCGAGGCCCGCGTGGTCGAGTTCTTCCACCGGGTGGTCCACGACGGCGTGACGGTGCCCGTGGCGGCGCGGGAGACGCTGGGCGTGGAGTGGGCCGCCCTGGAGCGCGCCTGCGCCGCCTTCGTCCGGGACAGCGCGCGCTGATCATGCCCTGATCGGCCCGATCTTGGGGAAAGGCTCGCATCGGTCACAACCGTCCCGGTACTGTACTCATTACACAGGAATCCGTGCTCGCGACACCTGCCGCGACGCGACGCGCCGCCCGCGGCGCGGCCTGTACCGGAGGAGGTGGGCCTGCTCATGATCGGATCGACACGACAGGACGCACGGCTGGCGGAGGTCAGATTCCTCACCGTCGCCGAGGTGGCGACCCTGATGCGGGTGTCGAAGATGACGGTCTACCGCCTGGTTCACTCCGGGGAGTTGTCCGCCGTCCGGGTGGGGCGCTCGTTCCGGGTCCCTGAGCAGGCGGTTCAGGAGTATCTGCGGGGCGCTTTCTCGGAGCAGTAGAGCGAAGCGCGAGGAGTGAGCTTGCGAGCCCCGCAGCGTGAGCTGACAGCGTCTCCGTATCCCGGCTCACCCTGACGGTGACCCCTGGCAGCGGGCTCGCGGCTGCTCGGCTACCCTGAACGGGTTCCACCACCGTCAACTTCGAGGGGATGCCGTATGGGCTCCGTGGTCAAGAAGCGCCGCAAGCGTATGGCGAAGAAGAAGCACCGCAAGCTGCTGCGCAAGACCCGCGTCCAGCGTCGCCGTCTCGGCAAGTGAGGCTCGCGCCCGGCGCTGAGCTGACCGTCCGATCCGCCCGCGTGCCACTGGCGGATGCGTAACGACGGGCTCAGGCCTGGGCGTGGTCCCGCGAAACCCCTGAGTGGGCCGTACGGCTCGCGGGGTTCGCGGTGCTCCTCTTCATTCTTCGCCGCCCCGGGGAGGCGCGTATGACCGCGGTCGCCAACGGCTCCGCCGCCGATCGCGCACGCGCTCCCCGGGTCGTCATCGTCACCGGCGTCAGCCGGTTCCTCGGCGCGACCATCGCCGCCCGGATCGCCGCGGACCCCCGGGTCCGCAAGGTCGTCGGCGTGGACCGGGTGGATCCGCCCGCCGAGCTCGCGCCGCTGCTCAGCGACGTCGCGGTGCGCCGGGTCGACCTGACCGGCGGCGCATCCTCCCTGGTCAAGCTCGGTGCCGAGGCTCTCGTGCACCTCGCCGTGGTCTCCTCGCCCGACCCGGACGCCGGCGGGCGGGCCGCGATGAAGGACCAGAACGTCATCGGCACGCTCCAGCTGCTGGCCGCCTGCCAGCAGATGCCGTCGCTGCGCCGGCTCGTGCTGCGCTCGTCGACGGCGGCTTACGGCGTCTCGTTCCGCGACCCGGCCGTGTTCACCGAGGACACCGAACCCCGCGACGCCCCGCGCGGCGGCTACGGGCGCGACATCCTCGACATCGAGTCGTACGTGCGCGGCTTCCGCCGCCGGCGGCCCGACGTCACCACCACCGTGCTGCGCTTCGCCCCGTTCATCGGCCCGCAGGCCGACACCGCGCTGCTGAAGTTCCTGGCCCGCCCGGCCGTGCCGACGGTGCTCGGGCGGGACCCGCGCCTGCAGTTCATCCACGTCGACGACGCGCTGGAGATCCTGCGCCGCTCGGTGCTCGAAGACCACCAGGGCACCTTCAACGTGGCCGGTCCGGGCACGCTGACCCTGTCCCAGGCGGTGCGCCGGTCCGGGCGTGTCGCGCTGCCGGTGCTGGAGCCCGCCATGCACGCCGCCGCCTCGTTCGGCCGCGGGGTGGCCGGGCTGAGCCTGGACCAGGTCGACCTGTTCGTGCACGGCCGCGTGGTCGACACCGCGAAACTCGTGCGGGAGTATGGCTTCACGCCCCGCTCGACCGCCGACGCCTTCGACGACTTCGTGCGAGCGCAGGAGCCCGGCGCGGTCATCACCCCCGCCCGGGTGGCCGCGACCGAGCAGCGACTGCTCGACATGATCAGGTCGGTGCGGGAGAAGCAGCGGAGGGCCGGCCGGTGAACGTCCCCGAGATCGACGACGAGTTCGACGAGCGCGTCGCCGCCGGCCTGGCGTTCGTGTGCCGCCGGCTGTCCGGGCAGTATCAGATCGACGAGTTCGGGTTCGATCCCGAGCTGACCGAGCAGGTCTTCCAGCCGGTGCTGCGCCAGCTCTACCACCGCTGGTTCCGCACCGAGGTGATCGACGTCAAGAACCTGCCCGGCGAGGGCGGCGCGCTGGTCGTCGGCAACCACTCGGGCACCGTCGCGCTGGACGCGGTGATGCTGTCGGTGGCCTGCCACGACGAGCACCCGGCCCACCGGCACCTGCGGCTGCTCGGGGCCGACTTCGTGTTCCGCATGCCGTTCGTCTCCGAGCTGGCCCGCAAGTCGGGGGCCACCCTGGCGTGCAACCCGGACGTGGAGCGGCTGCTGCTGGCCGAGGAGCTGGTCGGCGTGTTCCCGGAGGGGTTCAAGGGCGTCGGCAAGCGTTTCGTCGACCGGTACAAGCTGCAGCGCTTCGGGCGTGGGGGCTTCGTGTCGGCGGCGCTGCGCACCGGTAAGCCGATCGTGCCGGTGGCCATCGTCGGGGCGGAGGAGATCTACCCGCTGCTCGGCAACATCAAGCCGCTGGCCCGGCTGATCGGCGCGCCGTACTTCCCGGTCACCCCGACGTTCCCGTGGCTGGGGCCGCTGGGCCTGATCCCGCTGCCGAGCAAGTGGCTGATCCGCTTCGGCGAGCCCATCGACACCACGCCGTACGCCGACGCCGCCGACGATCCCGCGGTCGTCTTCAACCTCGCCGACCAGGTCCGCGAGACCATCCAGACCATGCTCCACGAAACCCTCGAACTTCGCCCGGACCCCTTCGCCCCCTGAGGTCAGGGGAGCTTGCGCAGGTCCAGGGCGTGCCAGGTGAGGGTTTCGTTGTCGCCGGTGGACCACCAGAGGACACCGCCGCGGGAGGCGATGCGGCCGGCGTTGGCGGTGACCAGGGACAGGCTGCGGGTCTTCAGGTCGTAGAGCATCACCCGGGTGGTGGTGAGGCCTTGGGCCGAGCGGGTGTACACCTCGAAGCGGTCGAGCACGGCCACGTCGGCGATGGCCGAGGAGACCGCGCCGGTCACCGTGCGCACGCGCTCGGAGCCGTCCGGGCGCAGCAGCTCGATGACGGTGGAGGCCTCGGTGCTGCCGATGATCAGTGACCGGCACCAGGCCGCCGAGCAGCTCATCAGCTCGCCGCTCTGCACGCCGACCAGGACACGCTCGGACGTCTGCGGGTTGGTCAGCTCGATCGAGCCCGCGTCGGCGACCGGCTCGCTGACCAGCCACGGCCAGGCGCTGATGGCGTACCCGCCGGTCAGCTCCCGCACGACCGGCCTGCCCCCGGCCACCGGCACCGTGTAGATCGCGGAGACGCCTGGCTTGCCGACGTCGGCCATCCAGCTCAGCTGCCCGTCGTGCAGGACCAGGTCACCCTGCTTGTCGAAGAGCATCACCAGGCCGGTGTCCTCGGTGACCAGGCGCGGCGCGCCACCGTCGAGCCGGGCCGTCCAGACGCCGCTGCGGCCCGCGCCGTCGGCGTCGCTGCTCAGCTCCACCCAGGCCACGATCGTGCCGTCGCTGGTGAAGCCGGCGAACTCGGCGGCACTGTCCTTGGGCATGCGGCGCAGTTCGCGTTCGACGTTTCCGTCGCGCAGCAGCAGGCGCACGTCGTCGCCGCCGGGCGCCAGCGCCGTGCCGACCGAGCCGGTGGCGCTCAGGAAGTAGAGCGGGCTGTACACCGACCCGTCGGCCAGCGTGCCGGGCGTGTCCTGCACGGTGGCGCCCGGGTACACCTCGGCGAGCGCGGGTTCGGCGGCACGCGGCGGGGGTGGCTGCCGCGGGCTCAGCGCGAGCATGAAGCCCGCCGCACCCAGGGCGAGCAGCAGCGCGACGGCACGGGGCACCGGCAGGGTCACGTCTTCTTCCGGCGGCGGCTCAGCACCACGCCGCCCGCGACCGCGCCGGCCAGCACGCCCGCGCCGAGTGCGACGGGCACGGCGACCTTGGCGGCCTTGCGCCCGGATCGGAAGTCGCGGATGTCCCAACCCTGGGTACGGGCCATCCGGCGCAGCGCGCTGTCGGGGTTGACGGCGACCGCGCGCCCGACGCTGGTCAGCATCGGCACGTCGTTGATCGAGTCGCTGTACGCGGTGCACCGGGTCAGGTCGAGCCCTTCGGCGGCGGCCAGCGCCTCGATGGCGTGCGCCTTGGCGGGGCCGTGCATCATCTCGCCGACCAGGCGACCGGTGTACGCCCCGTCGCGGATCTCCGCGACCGTGCCCAGCGCGCCGGTGAGGCCGAGCCGCGCCGCGATGACCCGGCCCAGCTCGACGGGGGCCGCGGTGACCAGCCAGACCCGCTGGCCGGCGGCCAGGTGCTGGTCGGCGAGCGCGCGGGTGCCGGACCAGATCCGGTCGGCCATCAGCTCGTCGAAGATCTCCTCGCTGAGCCGTTGCACGTCGTCGACCTGCCAGCCCTCGATGAAGGCGAGCGCCGCCTCGCGGGCCTGCGCGATGTCGCCGGAGTGCTCGGCGGCCAGCAGCCGGAACTTCGCCTGGCTGATGGCGAACCTGGCCAGGTCGATGGTGGTGAAGTAACGCCGGGACGCCAGGCCACGGGCGAAGTAGTACAGCGAGGCGCCCTGCATCATCGTGTTGTCGACGTCGAAGAACGCGGCCCCGGTGCGGTCGGCGACCGGAACGGCCGGCTCGGTCAGGGGCATCGGCACGATGGCCGGTGGCAGCAGCGGCCCGGCCGTGGTGGCGGTCGGCTGCGCCGGACTGCGACGACGTGCCATCGGGCCCTCCTTCTGCGCCGGATCGCGGTGCGCGCGACCGCTAGAGCGTATGCGCCGCAGGCCGCCGCACACAGTAGGGGCGCGACGCCGTTACCGGCACCGCGCCCCCGTGTTGCCTCTGCCGGGCTAGCCCAGCAGGCCGCCGAGGATCCGTCCCAGCTCGTCGAGCAGGCCGTCGTCCTGCGCCTGCTCGGTCTCGCCGTCGGGAGCCGCGGGTGACGCCGAGACGTTCGGGCTGGCCGACGCCTGCGGGGCAGCGGGGGTGGTGGTGCCGTTGCCGCCCGGCTTGGCGTTCTCCTTGGTCTCCGCCGGTTGCTGCTGCTGCTCCGGCCGCGTGGGCTGGGTGACCGCGTTGGCGCACGCGCCGGGCACGGAACCGAGCTTGTCGCTGCCGTTGGAACCCGCGCCGCAGGCCAGCGCCGTGCGGGCGGCGGCGGAGCGCTTCTCGATCCGGTCCAGCAGGGACAGCGAGCCGGTGACCTTCTCCCGGTCGGTGCCGCTGTCGAGCAGCTGCCCGACCAGCATGCGCTGGTCGGCGACGAAGCGGTCGACCGCGTCCAGGGCGGAGGTGTCGCGTCGCGCCATGGCGGACGTGATCAGCATCCGGATGCCCTGCGTGGTGTCGCTGTCCATGTCGGTGAGCGCGGCCCCGAACCCGGTGGCGTCGGTGCGCACGGCGTGCGCCTCCGACAGGCGGGTGCGGGCGAACTCGAGGTAGAGCCGGCCGCGGGACAGGTCCGAGCCGGCCAGCGCGAGCTGCGCCTTCTCGGTCTGCCGCTTGACGCCGTAGAGGGCGTCGCCGGGGATCGCCTCACCGCTGGCCACCGATACGCCGGACAGTGCCAGCGTGCCGGCGGCGATGCCGATGACGATCGCCCCGCGGGCGCGCGCCCGGCCGGGTGTGCGAGCGGTCCAGGGCGCCGCCGCGCGCTGGTCCTCGACGTCGGTCCGGGCGGTCACGCCGATGCCCTCGCGTTCCGCGGTGGCGATCAGCTGAGCGCGCAGATCCCGTTTGAAGTTGGCCTCGGGCGCGCCGGGCAGGGCTACGGTGCGCAGCTGCTGTCCGACGGTGACCAGCTCGGTGAGCTGGCCGTCGAGGCGGGACCGGGTGTGGTGACGGCGGCCGCCGTTGGCCTCGTCGAGCAACTGGGCGAAGCGCTCGGCACGCCCACGATCGAACAGGGAAATGTTGTTCACCGCGGGCACCCCCCTTCGCTGATCGCGGTGATGGTTACGGCGAACGCTGAGAATGCCGCTCGCACCCGGTCAAACGGGGCCAGGGCACGATCAGTTACGGCCGTCGAGGGTGACGGGGCACCCGGAGTGAGGTGAGTCACGTTCACGGTTGGAACCCCTCGGGCAGCAGGCGGGCGAGCGCGCGCACGGCGCGATACTGCAGGGCCTTGATCGCGCCCTCGTTCTTGCCCATCGCCTGCGCGGTCTCCGCCACCGAGAAGCCCTGGAGGAACCGCAGCACGATGCACTCCTGCTGCTCGGGGTTGAGCTGCTTGACCGCCGTCAGCAGCGCCACGTTGGTGATGTGGTCGACCACGGCCGTCTCGGGGCTGCCCTCGGGGCCGCGGTCCTCGCGGTCGGCGTCCAGCACGTCGCCGGTGGTGACCTCCAGCCGGTACCGGCCGGACTTGAAGTGGTCGGCGACCAGGTTGCGGGCGATGGTGACCAGCCACGCGCCCAGGTCGCGGCCCTGCCAGGTGAAGCTGCTGATGCGCTTGAGCGCCCGCAGGAAGGTGTCCGAGGTCAGGTCCTCGGCCAGCGGGCGGTTGCCGACCCGGAAGTAGATGAACCGGAACACCGTGTCGACGTACCGGTCGTAGATGAGCCCGAACGCCTCGGCGTCGCCCTGCTGCGCCCGCTCCACCAGCGTCCACACCTCGTGTGCGGCGTCGCTGGGATCGGGCCGGTCCGGGTAGCCGGTGCCGCCGGAGCCGCCCTCCTCGACGGACGGCAGGACCTGGGTCTCGCCGCTCTCGACGGCGGAGCCGCCGGCCTGGGTGGGGGCGCTGCGCCCGTTGACCCGCCCGCCCACGGGTTTGGTGCCCGGGGGCTGGTGGCGGACCGCGGCGTCGTTGCCCTGCCGGGTACGGATCCGCTGCGTGCCGCCGTCGCCACGTACCGCTGTGGCCAGCATGTCGTTGAGCGAAGTACGGAGCAGCGTCAGGCCGTCGACCAGGGCCCGGCGGGCCGCCGCCACCTCGCTGGTGACCACATCATCGCCGAACAACACAGAACTCATCCCGCCACCTCCGCGTGCCCCCAGACCGATCCGCCCCGGTGCTGCGGAGGGCGCGTGCGTCCTCCGGCATACCGGGCAATCTCCACCATAAGCCGCTGAACACCCATGAGGTACTCGTTCGGTGCGATAAACGGCACAAAGGCCTCCTCTGGCTGAGGGGTGTCGACTCATGGCAAAAAGGGTGAGCCGACCCTGAGGACTATAAAGGCCCCAACTCACCCAGCGGTGTGGAGTCAGTTACACGCCGGACCGAAATGTTGCACCGGCACCCGTAGGGGTAGTCGCACACGCTGTGCGCTGGTCCGGGTACTGACCGAAAGTTTCGGGGCCGGCTCACCCGGCCGGGTGATGCTGTTGTCGCGCCTGTGACAGCGTCGCGTCAGGACGGTGAACACGAGGGGTGGGCGCGCGGGCCGCGCTGTGGAAAACTCAGCCTCCGTGAACCTCGCCACACTGCTGCGCCAGCACGCCGCCGCGACCCCGGACCGCATCGCGCTGCGCGCGGGCGAGGAGAGCCTGACCTGGGCGGATTGGGACGCGCGGGTCGACGCCGCCGCGCGCGGCCTGGCGGCGCTGGCACTTCCCGCCTCGGCCGGACACCCCGCGCGTGTCGCGATCGCCCTGCCCAACGGCCTCGACTTCCCCGTGGCCCTGCTGGCCGTGCTGCGCGCCGGCCTGGTGGCGGTGCCCTGCAACCCGGGGTTCACCCCGCGCGAGCTGCGCCACGTGCTGGCGGACAGCGGCGCGCAGGTGCTGGTCGCACCGCAGGAGCTGCTGGCCGGGGTGGCGGGTGGGGTGGCGCACCCGCTGACCGCGCTGCCGGTGGCCGAGGCCGCCCTGCCCGCTGAGGGCCCCGGCGACGACCTGGCACTGCTGCTCTACACCTCAGGCACGGAGGGCGTGCCCAAGGGCGCGATGCTGCCGCACGCGGCACTGCTGGCCAACCACCGGCAGCTGGCCGCCGTCGAGCCGCCGCTGGTCGGCCCGGACGACACGGTGCTGCTGGCGCTGCCGCTGTTCCACGCGTACGGGCTCAACACCGGCCTCGGTTCGGTGCTGTTCCACGGCGCTGCGGGCGTGCTGCTCGCCGACTTCGACCCGGCCGCCTCCGCCGCGCTGATCGCCGAGCACGGGGTGAGCGTGCTGGTCGGGGTGCCGCCGATGTTCCTGGCCTGGAGCCTGGTGCCGGACATCGGCGAGCGGCTGCGCTCGGTGCGGCTGGCGGTGTGCGGCGCGGCCGCGCTGGAACCGGCCGCCGCGGCGCGCTTCACCGCGCTCACCGGCCACACCGTGCAGATCGGCTACGGGCTGACCGAGACGGCGCCGGTGCTGGCCTCCACCGTCGCGGCCCCGTCGGCCAAACCGGGTTCCATCGGCCGGCCGCTGCCCGGAGTCGAGCTGCGCCTGGTCAACCGGGCCGGGGAGGACGTGTGGCGGGGCGGGGAACCGCTCGGCGCGGCCGAGGAGGACGACCTCGACCTCGACGTGCCCGACTCGCCGGGCACCGATCCGGGCGAGGTGGTGGCCCGGGGGGAGAACCTGTTCGCCGGGTACTGGCCCGACGGCCGGGGCGGCCCGGACGCCGACGGCTGGTGGCCCACCCGCGACGTGGCGTACGCCGACGGCGACGGGGACCTGTTCCTGGTCGACCGGCTCGGCGAGCTGATCCTGGTCAGCGGCTTCAACGTGTACCCGGCCGAGGTGGAGCAGGTGCTGCTGGCGCACCCGGGCGTGGCCCAGGCGGCCGTGCTGGGCGCGCCGCACCCGATGACCGGGCAGCAGGTGCGCGCGGTGGTGGTGCCCGCCCAGCGCGGTGAGGTGACCGCGGCGGAGCTGGCCGCGCACTGCGCCCGCAACCTGGCCAGGTTCAAGTGCCCGAGCGAGATCGAGTTCGCGGACACGCTGCCCTACTCGGTCATCGGCAAGGTGCGCAAGGGCCTGCTGTGACACGCGGAGCCCGGTCCGCGAGAATGACGCCGTGACCCGACTGACCCTGTACACCCGGCCCGGCTGCCACCTGTGTGAGGACGCGGTGGCGGTGCTGGAGCGCATCGGCGAGCCGTTCGAGGAGGTCGACATCTCGGGCGACCGCGAGCTGGAGGCCGAGTACGGCGACCGGATCCCGGTGATCATGCTGGACGGCCGGGAACACGGCTACTGGCGGGTGGA
The DNA here is from genome assembly GCF_042663325.1 of Catellatospora aurea. Classification (NCBI taxonomy): domain Bacteria; kingdom Bacillati; phylum Actinomycetota; class Actinomycetes; order Micromonosporales; family Micromonosporaceae; genus Catellatospora; species Catellatospora aurea. The sequence goes on along the minus strand of NZ_JBHTAC010000007.1, from coordinate 131,368 downwards.
GGAGCAGCGGCTGCGCCGCGACCTCGCGGCCTGATCTCCGCGGCCGGGGCGGGGTGCCCTGAGCAGCGCTCACACGAGTAATCTGGCGCGATGAAGCGCGGCGCGAAGCACCTTGTCTGGGACTGGAACGGCACCCTCGTCGACGACCTGCACCTGGTCGTGAACTCCACGAACGTGGCGTTCGAGGCGGCCGCGCCCGGCCGGTCGGTCAAGGTCACCGCCGACGAGCACCGCCGCGACTTCCGCCGCCCGATCAGCGAGTACTACGGCTCGGTGCTGGGCCGCACCGTCACCGAGGCGGAGTTCGCCCAGCTGGACCAGATCTTCCACAACGCCTACCGCACCGGCCTGGCCGAGCTGGCCCTGTCCGCCGGAGCGCGGGACGCGCTGCGCGGCTGGACCGGGACACAGTCGCTGCTGTCCATGTGGTTCCACGACGAGCTGGTTCCGACGGTCACCCGGTACGAGCTGACGTCGCACTTCATCCGGGTGGACGGGCTGCCCGAGCGGTTGGGCGGGGAGCAGGCGCACAAGGCCGGCCACCTGAAGCGGCACCTGGCCGAGCTGCGCCTGGAGGGCGCTGACGTGGTGCTGATCGGCGACTCGATCGACGACGCCGACGCGGCGGCGTCCGTCGGCGCGCGTTGCGTGCTCTACACCGGCGGCTTCACCGATCCGGCCAAACTGCGCACTTATGGAGTGCCGGTCGCGGACAGCCTGCTGGAGGCGGTCGCGCTCGCGGCGTGACGTTCGTCTCTGGATGACGGCACCCGAAGTCACTGGTAGCCGCTTTGGGTGGATGGCTTCTTTTGCGGGTGTTTGCGGTGAATCAGGCGGGCGTGTTTTGGGAGTGATTGTCGCTGTTGCGACATAATCGCGGAGCAGCGCCCATCCGGACGTCCGTCGCGAACCGCCTTTTCGGCGACTCTCCGTGACGGGCGGAGCGGCGTCGGGCCAGAGTGGGGGCACACATGCCGCGGGGGCATTCTGGCCGATTCGCGATCCCGGATGGGCGCGCTTTCAAGATCGCGATTTGTGCACCTGTTCACAAGCGCTTAGTCTGTTACCTCGACGTTCCCCGCTAGCACAGAGCCGTACGGCCATGTGATCTGGGGTCTAAGCCTTGTTCGGCACGGAGTCTCATGAGTCAGCAGCGCACCGGTCACGAAGCCGGTATCACCGGCCGTGTCGGCGCGGTCACGCCCTCGGCAGCTCTGGGCAGCCAGCCGGATTTCCCGGATCTGCCCGAGGCCACGGTGGCCCGCCTGCCTGAGTACCTGCGTGCTCTGCATCACCTCGCCGAGACCGGGCACGACACCGTCTCCAGCGAGGGCCTGGCCACCGCCGCCGGGGTCAACTCGGCCAAGCTCCGCAAGGACCTCTCCCACCTCGGCTCGTACGGCACCCGCGGCGTCGGCTACGACATCGAGCCCCTGGTCGGTCAGATCGAGTACATCCTCGGTCTGAACAAGCGCCGGGCCGTCGCGCTCGTCGGCGTCGGCAACCTCGGTCACGCGCTGGCCGGCTACGCCGGGTTCGCCAGCCGCGGCTTTCGCATCGCCGCGCTGTTCGACGCGGACCTCACCCGGGTCGGCGAGCTGATCAACGGGCTCGCCGTGCGGCACATCAGCGACATCCCCGAGGTGGTCGAGGCCGAGGCGATCTCCATCGCCGTGCTGGCCACCCCCGCCGGGGCCGCCCAGGCCGTCGCCGACCAGCTGGTCGCGGCCGGGGTCACCAGCATCCTGAACTTCGCGCCGGTGGTGCTCAACCTCCCGGAGCAGGTCGACGTCCGCAAGGTGGACCTCGCCGTGGAGCTGCAGATCCTGTCGTTCCACGAGCACCGCAAGTCGGCCCGCGGGGCCGAGCTGGCCAAGGCGGTGGCGCTGGCCGCCGACCCGGCAGCGCTTGCCGCCCCGGCGGCAGTAAACGGGGCCGAACCGGCCCGCCCGGCGGCCCGCGCCGCCGGACGGGGGCGGATGGCCCGCGTCATTGCCGAGGCGGGCGGGGTCGTGAACGGCAGCCCGGCCGCACGAGGAGAGGTGGCCGCGTGAACCTCGTCGTGGTCGGCGCGTCGTACCGGACGGCGCCGGTGGAACTGCTGGAGAAGCTGTCGCTGGTCGAAGGCCCGCAGGCGCTGCCTCGGCTGCTGGCCGGCGGTGAGCTGGCCGAGGCGGTCGTGGTCTCCACCTGCAACCGGGTCGAGGTCTACGCCGCCGTGCCCGCGTTCCACGCCGGTCTGAGCCACCTCGGCGAGGTGCTGTCCGAGCTGTCCGGCGTGCCCGCCGAGCAGCTCGCGAGCACCCTGTACGTGCACCATGGCCAGGACGCGGTGCGCCACGTCTTCCGGGTCGCCGCCGGGCTCGACTCGATGGTGGCCGGCGAGGCGCAGATCCTCGGCCAGCTCCGCGAGGCATACCAGCACGCCACCGAGGCCGACGCGGCCGGCAAGGTGCTGCACGAGCTGCTGCAGCAGGCGCTGCGGGTCGGCAAGCGGGCGCACGCCGAGACCGGCATCGACCACGCGCCGCGCAGCATGGTCAGCGCCGCGCTGGACCACGCCGTCGCGAACTCCGCGGACTGCCACCGCTGGCTCGTGGTGGGGGCCGGGGCGATGGGCGCGCTGGCCGTCGCCGAGCTGACCCGCCGCGGCGCGGGCACGGTCACCGTGGTCAACCGCGGCCTGGACCGCGCGCAGCGGCTCGCCGACGCGTACGGCGCCACCGCCGCCCCGATGCAGCGCCTGCCCGAGCTGCTGGTCGACGCCGACGTCGTGATCACCGCGACCGCCTCGACCGGCCACGTACTCACCACGGGCAACGTCGGTGCGGCGCGCGCCGGGTCCGCCAAGATCCTGACTATCATCGATCTGGCGATGCCGCGCGATGTCGAGCCGGCCGTCGCCGATCTTCCCGGGGTGCGGCTCGTCGACGTCGCACGCCTGGGCACCGTGCTCGACCCGGCCACGTCCGGCGCGCCGGTCTGCCCCCGCTCGTCCGCCGACCGCGAGGTCGCGGCCGTGGAGCAGATCGTCGCCGGCGAGGTCGACTCGTACGCGAGCTGGCTGCGCGGCGCCGAGGTGGCGCCGACGGTCGCCGCGCTGCGGGCCAGGGCTGAGGACGTGGTCAGCGCCGAGCTGCGCCGTTTCGCCCAGCGCCGCAGCGACCTGACCGACGAGCAGCGCGCCGACGTGGCGCACACCGTGCACCGGATCGTGCAGCGGCTGCTGCACCAGCCCACCGTGCGGGTGCGCCAGCTGGCCGCCGAGCCCGGCGGGGAGGCGTACGCCAGCCTGCTGCGCGACCTGTTCGACCTGTCGGTGATCCCCGGATCGCCGGACCACACGACGGTGGCCGACGTGCCAGATTTGAAGGGGGGTGCCTGATGAGCCGTACCGGAGTGCTCCGGCTGGGTACGCGGGGCAGCGCCCTGGCGATGGCGCAGTCGCAGACCGTCGCGGATCTGGTGACCGCGGCGACCGGGCTGCCGGTCGAGCTGGTGGAGATCGCGACGGCGGGCGACCGCTCGTCCGCGCCCGTGCAGCAGCTCGGCGTGGGCGTGTTCGTGTCCGCGCTGCGTGACGCGCTGACCGCGAAGGAGATCGACTTCGCGGTGCACTCGTACAAGGACCTGCCCACCGCGCCCGCCGACGGCCTGTCCATCGCGGCCGTGCCCGAGCGGGCCGACCCGCGCGACGCCCTGATCGCCCGGGACGGGCTGACCCTGGCCGAGCTGCCCGCCGGCGCCGTGATCGGCACCGGCGCGCTGCGCCGCATCGCGCAGATCAACGCGCTGGGCCTGCCCGTCACCACCGTGCCGATCCGCGGCAACGTGGACACCCGGCTGCGCAAGGTCGCCGACGGCGAGCTGGACGCGGTCGTGCTGGCCCGCGCCGGCCTGGCCCGGCTGGGCCGCGCCGGTGAGGTCACCGAGATCCTGGACCCGATGCTGATGCTGCCCGCGCCCGCCCAGGGCGCGCTGGCCGTCGAGTGCCGGTCCGCAGATGCCGACCTGGTCGAGGCCCTCGCGGCTCTCGACCACCGGGCGACCCGTGCGGCGGTCACCGCCGAGCGGGCGCTGCTGGCCGCGCTGGAGGCAGGGTGCAGCGCACCCGTCGCCGCGCTGGCCGAGACAACCGAAGACGACGAGATCTACCTGCGCGGTGCGGTGATCAGCGTGGACGGGCGGTTCGCCCTCCGGCTGTCGCGCACCGGAACGCTCGCCGAGGCCGAGCAGATCGGGCGGGCCCTGGCCGCCGACCTGCTCGAAGACGGTGCCGAGAATGTACTTGGGAGTGCAGAATGACCCGCACCCGTAAGCCCGCCGGGCACGTCGCGTTCGTCGGGGCTGGACCCGGCGACCCGGGACTGCTCACCCGCCGCGCGTACGACACGCTGCTCGAAGCCGACCACATCGTGTACGACCGCAGCGTGCCCGACGCGCTGCTCGACACGCTCAAGGCCGAGACCGGCGACCTGACCGAATACAGCCCTGCCGAGGGCGTGCCCGGGGACGTGGCCAAGGTGCTGCTGTCCGAGGCGCGTTCGGGCCGCAACGCGGTGCACCTGGTGACCGGTGACCCGTTCGGCCACGACGCCGTGGTCAAGGAGGTCCAGGCGGTCGCCCGGACCAACGTGCGCTTCGCCGTCGTGCCCGGCGTGCCCCAGGCCGCCGGTGTGGCGACCTACGCGGGCGTGCCGCTGACCGGCGTACGCACCGCCGCCGACGTCGACGACGTCACCACGCTCGACTTCGACGGGCTGGCCGCCGCGGTGCGGCACGGCTCGGTCGCGCTGGCCGTCGACGCCGGCGACCTCGCCTCGGTGCGCGACGGCCTGCTGGCCGCGGGCGTCGACGGCACCGCGCCGGTGGCGATCACCGGTGACGGCACGGGCGACACGCAGTACACGACCACCTCGTCGGTGGACAGTTTCGTCGCCGCGGCGCTGGGCTTCTCCGGCCGGGTCGTGGTGACCGTCGGCGGCGGCGTCCAGCACCTGGACAAGCTCGGCTGGTGGGAGCGGCGGCCGCTGTACGGCTGGCGCGTGCTGGTGCCGCGCACCAAGGAGCAGGCGGGCGTGATGAGCGCGCGGCTGCGGGCGTACGGGGCGATCCCGTGCGAGGTGCCGACGATCGCGGTCGAGCCGCCCCGGACCCCGGCCCAGATGGAGCGGGCGATCAAGGGCCTGGTCGACGGCCGGTACGCGTGGGTCATCTTCACCAGCGCCAACGCGGTGCGCGCGGTGTGGGAGAAGTTCGGCGAGCACGGCCTCGACGCCCGGCACTTCGGCGGAGTCAAGATCGCCTGCATCGGCGAGGCGACCGCCGAGGCGGTCCGCTCCTTCGGCATCCAGCCCGAGCTGGTGCCCGCGGGCGACCAGTCCAGCGAGGGCCTGCTCGCCGAGTTCGCGCCGTACGACGAGATCTTCGACCCGGTGGGCCGGGTGCTGCTGCCCCGCGCCGACATCGCGACCGAGACGCTCGCCGCCGGGCTCACCGAGCGCGGCTGGGAGGTCGACGACGTCACCGCCTACCGGACCGTGCGCGCCGCGCCGCCGCCGGAGGAGATCCGCAACGCCATCAAGTCGGGTGGTTTCGACGCGGTCCTCTTCACGTCAAGCTCCACAGTCCGCAATCTCGTCGGTATCGCCGGCAAACCGCACCAGCGTACGGTGGTTTCGGTGATCGGCCCGAAGACGGCCGAGACCGCACTGGAGTTCGGTCTGCGCGTCGACGTGCAGCCCGAGCACGCGTCCGTCCCCGACCTGGTCGAGGCGCTCGCGATGTACGCCGTCGAGCTGCGCGAGCGGCTCGCCGCGATGCCGGCCAAGCAGCGCCGCGGCTCGAAGGTGCAGGGCCCCACCGCCCTGCGCTTCCGCTGAGCCACGGCACCACGTGATCGAAGTGTCCTCGACGTCGTTATAGCAGCGTCGGGGACACCTCGATCACAGGAAAGACAGGGAGTGCGTGATGTCCTTCCCGAACGTGCGGCCGCGACGGCTGCGCACCACCGCGGCGATGCGGCGGATGGTCAGCGAGACCCGGCTGCACCCGGCCGAGCTGATCCTGCCGCTGTTCGTGAAGGAGGGCCTCGCCGAGCCCCGCCCCGTGAAGTCGCTGCCCGGCGTGCTCCAGCACTCGCGCGAATCGCTGCGCAAGGCCGTCGCCGAGGCGGCGCAGGCCGGCATCGGCGGGGTCATGCTGTTCGGCATCCCGGCCGAGAAGGACGCCGTCGGCTCCGGCGGCATCGACCCGAACGGCATCCTCAACGTCGCGATCCGCGACGTGGTCGCCGAGGTCGGCGACAGCGTCGTGGTCATGAGCGACCTGTGCCTGGACGAGTTCACCTCGCACGGCCACTGCGGCCTGGTGCGCCCCGACGGCTCGGTGGACAACGACGCGACCCTGGCGGCGTACGCCCGCATGGCGGTGGCCCAGGCCGCCGCCGGCGTGCACGTGGTCGGCCCCTCCGGGATGATGGACGGCCAGGTCGCCGTGGTCCGCCGGGCCCTCGACGAGGCCGGCTACCGCGACACCACGATCCTCGCGTACGCGGCCAAGTACGCCTCCGCCTTCTACGGCCCGTTCCGCGACGCGGTCGAGTCGTCGCTGGAGGGCGACCGGCGCACCTACCAGCAGGACCCGGCGAACCTGCGGGAGTCGCTGCGCGAGGTCGCGCTGGACGTCGCCGAGGGCGCCGACATCGTCATGGTCAAGCCCGCGCTGCCGTACCTCGACGTGGTCGCTGCGGTGCGCGACATGGTCGACGTACCCGTGGCCGCCTACCAGGTCAGCGGCGAGTACGCGATGGTCGAGGCGGCCGCCGCCAACGGCTGGATCGACCGCGACCGGGTCATGATGGAGACCCTGCACTCCATCCGCCGCGCCGGCGCCCAGCTGATCCTGACCTACTGGGCCACCGACGCCGCCCGCCGCCTGCGCGCCGACTTCTAGTAGAGGACCTCGGGCGGCTCCGGGTCGTTGCGGTACTTCTTCACCCGGACCTCCCACTGGCTGCGCCGCCGCTGCGCGTCGCGCCGCGCCCGGTCGCGCAGGAACGTCTCCGGCGGCCGGGCCAGCCCGTACTGATCGGCCCACCACTCGCCCGGCCGCGGATCGAGGACCAGGTCCAGGTGCGACGGGTAGCGGCGCTCCGCGCCGTCGCGCAGCTCCTGGTCCCGCCGGTCGCTCATCGGCATCAGCACGTGCCCGTCGTCGTCGACCACAGTCAGGTAGTGCGCCGTCGCCCCCATGATCTTGGCGAAGGCGACGAGGCTCGGCCACAGCTCGCCGGCCTCGATCCGCCCGACCGTCGAGGCGTGCAACCCTGCACCCTTGGCCAGTTCGCGCTGGCTCAGATCGGCGCGGCGGCGGGCGGCCCGGATCAGCCCCACGACCGGGAACGGCGTACCGGACAGGCTCTCCTTGCGAGGACGCGGCATAGCCGCCAGCCTCACCGCCGAGCCCTCGACTTGCAACCGCCGATCCCGGAACCTGTGGACAAGCACCGCCCCTGTGGATAACCGGCGGCTAGGTGCCTTCTCTTCCGCCCAGCTCAGGTGTACCCGCCGAACGCATTTGCTCTGCACCCAAAGCCTTGCTCTGCACCCATCGGCGCAACAGCCGGAAGTCCATCACCCCGTTGCGTATGTGGGTGCAGAGCAAGCAAATGGGTGCAGAGCAAATGCGTTCGGGGCGTATGCCTGACCTGGAAGGATGGAGCGGCGAAAAGAGCAGAAATCGCCGGTTTCGGGGCACGACGTGCAGCTCGACCTCACGGCCTACGCGCAAACGGCGATCATGCCCTGCGGCGACGAGGTCGACGGCGCGGGACGGGTCAGCTGCAGCAGCCGCCACCGCAGCAGCCGCCGCCACCGCCGGACGGGGCGGGGATGGCGTCGCCGCGACCGGACAGGCCGACGGTGGTCAGCAGCTTCACGGTGTCGTCGTGGCCGGCCGGGCAGGGCGCGGGGTCACCCGCGGCCGCCATCGGCCGGTTCACCTCGAACGTGTCGCCGCAGGCGCGGCAGCGGAAGTCGTAGCGTGGCATCGGATCAGCTTATGCGGAGGTTGGCGGCCAGTTCCACGACGTCGCCCTCGTACTCCAGCCACTGGCGGTCGGCGACGAAGCCGAGCTCCTGGTTGACCTTGATGAGGGGTTCGTTGACCGCCGCGTTCCAGGTCTGCACCTCGGTCAGGTTCGGCTCGGCCGAGCGCAGCTCGAACAGCATCCGGGCCTTGATGGCGCGGCCCACGCCGTAGCCGCGGTGGCGCGGCACGACGACGGTGTCGTACTGGTCGGCGCGGCCGGGGCGCTGGGCGGGCACCACGACCTCGGTCAGGCCGGCGACCTCGCCCGTCTTCTCCTGGACGGCGACCACGATGTAGAGCTGCAGACCGCGGGCGGCCAGGGTGTGCAGGCTGGCCAGCAGCCGCTCCGGCTCGTAGGAGCTCGGGCGCAGCTCCAGGTCGCCGAGGTCGTAGTCGTCACGCACCTCGGCCTTGGCGGCCGCGTACGGCGCGATCAGGTGCTCGGGCGGCCCGTCGGCGTAGAACTCGATCTGGTAGCCGGCGCCGACGCCCGCGGCCATGTCGCCGAGGGCGAACCAGTCGACCGTGTCGAGCCGCAGCACGCTGCGGATCTCCGTGAACGCCAGGGTGAAGCCGTGCGCCTGGTAGAAGTCGACGGCGGACGTGGCGCCGGCCACCTCGACGCCGAGCGTGGTGAAGCCCTTGCGCAGGGCGACCCGCACCTGCTCGGTCAGCAGCGCGCGGCCGATGGCCTGCCGGCGCGCCTTGGGATGGACCAGGATCTCGACGACGCCGATGTCGCCCAGCAGGATGATGCTCCCGGCGCCCAGCGGGGCCACACCGCGCGCGGCGTCGCCCTCGTTCTCCTCGACCAGCCACATCATCTTGCGTTCACCGGGCATGGTGACCGCCAGGTAGTCGCGCATCCGGCCGTCTTGCCACAGGGGATCATCAGGTAGGTCGACCGCGGAAACCTCGTTGAGGAGAGCGACCAGAGAGGTGATCTCAGTGGCGGCGGCGGTACGGGGATCCCATTCGCGCACCTTCACTTGTCCAGCTTGCACACTGCGCCCCCGAAACGGAAGGGTCCCACCTGTCATCGTATGCAAACCATTACTCTGAGTGGCGTTCAACGACGCAGGCAGTGGCGGACGGTAGTGTTATGGGCCGTTTCGCTGAACTGGGCGAGACGTCCGGCGGATCAGGTCTGACTGCTACGACCGTACGCCTGTGCGGTGTCGTACACCTTCTGCAGGTACACCCCGACGTTGTTGTACGACAGGACCACCGACTTCCAGTTGGCCACGACGGTCAGGTCCTTGTTCGGCGCGCAGAGGTAGTAGGCCGCGGACAGGGCCGCGTCGTCGAGGTCGTGCGGGTCGACGAGCTGGTCGTTGTCGGCGTCCACCCCGTAGGTCGTCCAGGTGGTCGGGATGAACTGCATGGGGCCGACCGCGTGGTCCCACTTCTTGTCGAGGTCGAGCCGGCCGGCGTCGGTGTCGTTGATCTTCTTGGTGTTCTTGGTGCCGTCCAGGGCGGGCCCGACGATCGGCGGCAGCGCCTTCGCGTCGTCGCCGAGCTTCGCGCCCTTGGTGCGGCCGTGATCAGACTCGATCTTGCCGATCGCGGCGAGGGTGGTCCACCGCAGCTTGCACGACGGGCGGGTCGACGTCACCACCCATTCGGCGTAGGCATACGCCTCCAGGGCCGTCACCGGGACGTTCACCTTGGCGGAGGTGGCCTCGGCCCAGCGGCGGAACGCGGCGGCCGGCCGGGCCACGGGGCTCGGTGCGGCGGTGGCCGTGGGGAGCGGTTCGAAGCTGGGGCTCGGCGTCGCGCTCGCGGGTGCCTCGCTCGACACCGACGGCGACGGCGCGGGCGCGGCCTTGGCTCCGACCAGGGAAGGGATCAGCAGCGCGCCGGACGCGCCGGCTGCGGCGACCAGCAACGCGAGGGTGACGCCCGTGGTGGTGAGCCGGCCGACCGGGCGGCGCGACTGCCGCCAGACCACGCGGCCCGCGTCCATCGCCGCCGAACGCAGCCGCACCATCGCGGCCCCGACCGAGATCGCGGGCACCGTCTCGGTCCCCGGCGCGGCCTCGGCCGCCGGCGTGGCCGCAGCGTCCGCCGTGGTCGCGGCGTCCGCTGTGGTCACAGTGTTCGGCCTGGTCACAGCATTGCCGTCGGCCTCGGCCGCCGTCGCGGCAACGGTTTCCGCGTCCTGCGGCACCGTCGCGCCGACAGCGTCCTCGGCGGCCGGCTTCCGAGCCCGCGCCGCCGCTTCCGTGGTGTCCTCCCCGTCCCGCACGGGTCGAGTATGCCTCGCGCGCGCCGCATTGTCGTGCGCACGCCGTGTCCGTCGGCGACGGCTCGGGTGATCCGGTTGTGACCTCATGGCCCACATCCGCCCTGCGGTGTCGTCGTTACGACGGTTGCAAGCTCGACACGGCACTGATCGGCTTCACCGTTCGCGGACGGCGACACCCTCGGACGGCTCGATCAACCCGTTCTCACGATGTCCTGTGCAGGTGGGGGTACGGCAGCATGAACCGCGACTTCCAGGGGGGCGGAGGTTATCCGCGCGTGCAGCAGCGTACACATCTGCCTCGTGGGCAGGTGACGTTCTTGTTCACCGACATCGAGGGCTCGACCCGACTGGCCCAGATGCTCGGTGACGGCTACCGGCCGGTGCTCCACGAGCACCGGCGGGTGCTGCGTGCCGTGCTCGCGGCGGCCGGTGGTGTGGAACTGTTCACCGAGGGCGACTCCTACTTCTTCGCCTTCGCCGACGCCTCGACCGCGGTGGAGGCGTGCGCTTGCGCGCAGCGCGCGCTCGAAGCCCACACGTGGTCCGATCCGCAGGCGCAGCCCAAGGTGCGGATGGGGCTCCACACCGGAATCGCGCAGCCGCACGGCGGTGAGTACGCCAGCCCCGAGGTGCACCGTGCGGCCCGGGTCGCCGCGGCGGCGCACGGCGGGCAGATCCTGCTGTCGGCGTCGACCGCGCAGGCCGCGTCCCGCCTGCCCGACGAGGCCTGGCTGCTGGACCTGGGACTGCACCGGCTGCGCGGCTTCGACGGCCGCGAGCGCCTGTTCCAGCTCGTCGCACCCGAGCTGGAGCAGCACTTCCCCCGCCCGCGCACCGAGCGCACCGCGCCGCACAACCTGCCCAGCCCGCTGACCTCCTTCGTGGGACGGCATCCGGAGCGCGTCGAACTGGCCGAACTGCTGTCGGCGCACCGGCTGGTGACCGTGGTCGGCGCGGGCGGGGCGGGCAAGTCGCGGCTGGCCGTGGCCGTCGCGCACGACCTCATCGAGTCCTATCCGGACGGCATCTGGAGCGTCGACGTCGCCGGTGTCACCGATCCGGGCCTGCTTGCCTTCACCGTCGCCACAGTGCTGGGGCTGCGCCCGGAGCCGGGCCGCCCGGTCGTCGAGACGCTGGTGGAGCATGCCTCGACCCGCCGCCTGATGCTGCTGCTGGACACCTGCGAAGCGCACGTGGGCGTCGTCGCGCCGCTGGTGGCGCAGCTGCTGGCCGGCGCGCGCGAGGTGACCGTGCTGGCCACCAGCCGGGAGCCGCTGGGCATCGCGGGTGAGCTGGTCTGGCGCATCCCGCCGCTGTCGCTGGCGCCCGCCGCGGGTGGTGGCGTCAGCGACGCCGTCACGCTGCTGGCCGAGCGCACCGCGGCGGCCCGGGGCGGGCGCGCGGTCGAGCCGGCCGAACTGGCTGACCTGGCCCGGGTGGCGGCCCGCCTGGACGGGCTGCCGCTGGCCATCGAACTGGCCGCGGCCCGGCTGCGGGTGCTGTCCGGCGGTGAGCTGGCGGCCCGGCTGCACGCCGAGCTGACCGCGGAGGAGAGCGACCCGCTGCAGGCTCTGGACGCCGGCCCGCCGCACTCGGGCGCGCACGCCCGGCACGCCACCATGCAGGCCACGGTGACCTGGTCCTACCGCACCCTGCCGGACGACGCGGCGCGGCTGCTGCGCTGGCTGTCGGTCTTCGCCGGGCCGGTCGGCCTGGCCGGAGTGGAGTCGCTGATGGACGGCGACCCGCTCGGCCCGCTCACCGTGCTGGTGGACAAGTCGCTGGTGCAGGCCGAGCCGGGCGCGCACGGCACGACCTACCGCATGCTCGACCCGATCCGGGGGTATGCCGCCCGGCGGCTGGCCGCGCACGGCGAGGAGGCCGCGGCCCGGGACCGGCACGTCGCCTGGGCGTTGCGCGCGTTGCAGGCGGTCGGGCGCGGGCCGGACGAGCAGCCGGTGACCCTGTCGCTGTACTCGATCGACCCGCTCATCGCCGAACTGCGCGCCGCGCTGCGCTGGTGCGGCACGGGCGGCAGCGCCCGCTCCGGGCTGCAGATCTCCTGCGGGCTCGACCAGTGGTGGCGGGAGCGAGGGCTGGCCCGGGAAGGCCGGCTGTGGCTGTTCCGGCTGTACGCCCGCCTGTCCGAGACCGGCGAGCGAGTGCCCGACGCGGAGCTGGCCCGCGCCTACCACGCACACTCGGGTCACGCCGCCGTCGACGGCGAGTTCGTCGAGGAACTGCGGTTCAGCCGCCGGGCCGAGGCCGCCGGCCGCCGGGCCGGGGATCCGGGCCTGCTGGCGCGGGTGCTGGCCGGGCGGTCGGGCGCGCTGCGCGACGCGGGCAAGCCCGACGACGCCGAGCAGGCGTGCCGTGAAGTGCTCGCCTGGGCGACCCGGTACGACGTCGCGCCGGACGCGCTGTTCGCGGTGTGCAACCTGGCCGAGCTGCTGTGGTTGCGCGGCGCGCTGGACGAGGCCGCGACCCTGCTGGCCGCGTCCCGCCAGCTGGAGCAGCTGCGCCCGGCCGAGCGCGGGCGGCGCACCCTGGACCTGCTGCTGGGCATGGTGGCGCTGCGCCGGGGCGATCTGGTCGCCGCGCACGAGCACCTGACCGTGGCGCTGCGCTCGCGCATGGCGTACGGCTTCCACGGGCGGGCCTGCGTGGCCGTCAAGGCGATGGCGGCCCGATGCGTGCAGGGCGGGGACGCGATGACGGCGGCGACGCTGTTCGGGGCGGCCGAGTCGACGACGGTGCGGCTGCACTGCGGGCCGGGCATCTTCGCCTCGTACTGGGCCGCGCAGCAGGAGGCCGCTCGGGCCGCGCTCGGCGACGCGGTGTTCGACGAGGCGTACGCCCGCGGCGCGGCGATGTCGCTGGGGGAGACGGCGTCGCTGGCGCTGGCCGTGGAGCACCCCGATCTCGCGGTGGACTCCAGCCGCTTCGCCGAACTGCCCAGCGGCTCCTGAAGGAACAGACCCCGGACGCAGTCCTGCGCAGCCTTCCCGGAGACGGATCGGGAAGCCTGCGCAGGAACCGCGGGAGCGGGCGTCGTCAGTCGTTCTCGGCGGCGCGGCGCAGCGCGTCGTCCTTGAGCTTCTGGGCCTTGGCGATGTCGGTCTGGCTCACCGCGCCGACACTGCCGAACTGCTTCACGGCCTGGTAGTAGGTCCAGGCGAGGCTGGTGCAGGCGGGCCGCACGACGACGTTGTACGTCGCGCACTTGCGCTTGAGGTCCTCGTAGAACGCGCTGTCGATGCGGGCCTTGTTCGCCGAGAACTGGCCCATCGCCTTGTAGTTGCGGTAGTTGAAGTCGTGCCGGTGGCAGGACAGCTTGAAGTCGAAGCCGAGCGGGTTGTCCGGGCTGCTGGAGCAGTAGTCGGTGCTCCAGTCGAAGGCGTACGCCGCCCACGCGCCCTGGTTCTGCCGCGCGCTGTTCCACGCGTTGTAGCTGCTGACGCTGGTCTGGCTCCAGCTGGACATCACGGAGAGCTTCTCGGCAGGGGTGACCGCCGCGGCCGGCGAGGAGATCGCGAGAACGGCGATCATCGCGGCTGCGGGGGCGAGCAGCATGCGCAGGCGGGACATGGCTTCACCTCGGCGAATAGGGTTCGTCAGGGGTTCAACGAGCCGGTGGCCCGATGCGGGGGTGAGCATCGGTGGAGCTGAATGTAGTCGTTGCGCCCATGTTTCGGAAGTGTTGATTTTTCAGGCGCTGCAAGGGGATGCAACCTCGCTGCCGGGCGCTTACGTCCCCTGCCTGGAGACGACGGGAAGGGACGATGTGAACCGCGAGGACGAACCGGAGTACCGGGAGTACGTGGCGGCCCGGCTGGAGAGCCTGCGGCGCATCGCGTTCCTGCTCTGCCACGACTGGCACGCCGCCGACGATCTGGTGTCGACGGTGCTGCTGAAGCTCTACCGGTCCTGGTCGCGGGTCCGCCGGGCGGACAACGTCGACGCCTACGTGCGCGGCATGCTGACCAACGCCTGGCTGGACGAGCGGCGGCGGCCGTGGCGGCGCGAGCGGCCGGAGGCGGTGCTGCCCGAGGTCGTGGCCGCACCGGACGAACCGGGGGACCGCAGCGGCATCGGCCGGCTGCTGCGCTCGCTCGGTCCACGGCAGCGGGCCGTGGTGGTGCTGCGCTTCTACTGCGACCTGTCGGTCGAGCAGACCGCGAGCCTGCTCGGCATCTCCGAGGGAACCGTGAAGAGCCAGTCGGCTCGGGGGCTCGAGACCCTGCGTGGCCTGGCAATCGAGGCGAATGCAGAGGGACGGCTATGAACGACTACCGAGACACCCTGGACGAGTACGTGGGCACCGCCCCGCGTACCGCCATCGACATCGACGACCTGGTCCACCGGGGCAGGCACGCCCAGCGGGGCCGCCGGATCGCGGCCGCCTCAGGGGGCCTGCTCCTGTCCGCGGCGGCGATCCTGTCGACGGTCAGCCTGCTCGGGACGGCAGCGCACGGGCCGCAGTTGCCGGTGGCGGCCTCCACGGCAGCTTCCGCGCCCGCGTCGGCGGAGACGCCGGACCAGCGGGCGCAGCGGCTGCTGGCGGTGCTCAAGGCGGCGATCACCCGGGAGGCACCCGGGGTGACCGGGTTGGAGACGCTGCGCCGGCAGATGTACGTGTGCGACCCGGGTGCGACGCCGCCCGCAAGGCTCGCCCCCTACGACGCCGCGACGTTCGACACGGCCTGCCCGGCCGATTCCAGGCTGCACCGGCTGCGCCTGGAGAACTTCGACTGGCTGGGGCAGCTCACCATCGGCGAGGTCACCACGTCGGTGCGCATCCACGTCGGCGCGGTTCCCGCCGAGGACCCGTCAGGCGAGCCGGAGCTGATGCCCGAGCTGGGGCGCAAACTGCCCGGTGGCGGTGCGGGGGTGCCCAGCGGGCCGGCCGTGGCGGTGATGTCCAGCGAGGTGGTGGTGCAGGCGGTGAAGCCGGACGGGACGCTGTTCTTCGTCGGGCACCCGGAGAAGCACACGCTGCCCTGGATCGAGCTGTGGAAGGCCGTGGCGGTGGACCCGGCGTTGCACCTCTGACGCATACGGGAAAGGGCACCCGCCGGGTCTCGGCGGGTGCCCTTCACTGACGAGCACGCGAAGGTGTGCGTGCGCTACCCCCGGATCAGGGGACGAAGCGGGCCGGGCTGGGCAGGCTCTCGTTGTAGAGCCGGTCCAGCGAGGTGACGAAGTACGTGTAGCGCTGGCCGGGCACCGCGGTGGTGTCCGTGAACTCCGTGCCCCGGGTCGTCGCGACCAGGTTCGTCGCGTCGGCGAAGTCGCAGGCGCTCGGCAGGATTCGCAGGCCGTTGACGCGGTAGACCGCGTACGACGCGGCGGTGCCGAAGGGGCCCGCCCCGTCGGCCAGCGGCTGCCACTTCAGCGCGATCCCGGCGTCGCTCCGGTCGGCCTTGGTGACGACCGGGAACAGCAGCGGCTTGCTGGGCAGGTGCGACATGGCCGGCACCAGGGCCGGCTTGCTGTAGTGGTCGGCGGCGTACACGTCGGTGGCGCCGATCCGGTTGGCCCGCACCTGCACCGCGCTGAAGTGCACGTTGCCCGCGACGTTGTAGTCACGGTTGAAGGTGAGGTGCTTGCTCATCTCGGCCGGGTCGAACCAGGCGGCCGGCTGCCCGGCCGTGGCGATCTTGTAATCGGCCTGGCCGATGTAGAGCTGCGTGTTCGTGCCCGCGACCACGTCGGACCACCACGGCACGAGCTTGGCGTAGTCGGCCACGGCCAGCCCGATGTTCCAGTAGATCTGCGGCACGATGTAGTCCAGCCAGCCCTCCTTGACCCACTTGCGGGTGTCGGCGAAGTTGGCGTCGTAGGACTGGGTGCCGTTGGTCTCCGAGCCCAGCGGGTCGGCGGCCTTGTTGCGCCAGATGCCGAACGGGCTGACCCCGAACTTCACCCACGGCTTGGCGGCCTTGACGCGCTGGCTCATCTCGTGCACCAGCAGATCGATGTTGTTGCGCCGCCAGTCCGCCTTGCTCGCGAAGCCGGCCCCGTACTGCTCGAAGGTGGCCTGGTCGGGGAAGTCCTGGCCGGCCGCCGGGTACGGGTAGAAGTAGTCGTCGAAGTGCACGCCGTCGATGTCGTAGTTCTCGACCGCGTGCATCATCGCGTCCTGCACGTACTGGCGTACCTCCGGGATGCCCGGGTTGTAGTAGAGCCGGCTGCCGGCCGCGTTGACCGGGTAGGCCAGCGCCCAGTCCGGGTGCACCCGCGCCGGGTGGCCGGGGGCGAGGTTGTTGACGTCGGTGCCCGCGCCCAGACCGCTGGCGCTGGTCGGCATGGAGATGCGGTAGGGGTTGAACCAGGCGTGGAACTCCAGGTTGCGGGCGTGCGACTCGGCGACCAGGAAGGCCAGCGGGTCCCAGCCCGGGCCGACATTGTCGCGCTTGCCGGTCAGCCACTCCGACCAGGGCTCGTAGGGCGAGGGCCAGAACGCGTCGGCGGTGGGGCGGATCTGCACCACGACGGCGTTGTGGTTGAGCCGCTGGGCGAGGTCGAGCCAGCCGCGGTACTCGGCCTTGAGCTCCTCCTCGGCCTTGCCGGGGGCGCTCGGCCAATCGATGTTGACTACGCTGGCGATCCACATCGCCCGCAGCTGCCGCTTGGGCAGGGCGGGGTTGAGCGTGCACTCCGTCGCGTCCGGCGTGGCCGCCGACGCGGAGGACAGCGGGTCTGCCTGCGCGCCGCCGGGCACCAGCAGCGCGCCGAGCAGCGCTGTCGCGGCCGCGGCCGCGATCAGTCTCATGCGCATGAGAATTCCTCCAGTAGCAATGTGCAGTCCGAAGAAAACTTTCATTCTCTGGCCAAGAACGCAAGTGGCTCGATGGGTACGGTTCCCGAGGACTTCTCATCTGCCGCTACCATCTGGCGGACGGTGACAGCGTGTCGCCGGCCACACGTGGGGAGTTGACATGTCCTACTCCGACTACGGTTCGCGTCGCGACGAGCCGGAGGGTCACCCGACGGACCCGTGGCGGCGTTCGGGCGGGGACGACGGGTACGGCCAGCCGCCGTCGGCCCCGACCTCCGGCACCAATGGCACATATCCCCAGCAATACGGCTATCCCCAGCAGAACAGTGGTTATCCACAGCAGTCGGGTTATCCACCGACCGGAGGTTATCCACAGGACGGCGGGTACGCCGGATCCGGCGGTTACGGCGGCGGGCAGGCTCAGCAGGGCCCTGGCGGATACCCCTCCCAGGGCGGATATCCGCAGGCAGGGGGCTATTCGCAGCAGGACCGGCCGGGTGCCCAGGGTGGTTATCCACAGCAGGGTGGGTACGGCCGCCAGGATGGCAGTTACCCACAGCATGGTGATGGTTACCCACAGCAGGGTGGCTACGGCCAGGGTGGATATCCACAGCAGGGTGGATACGGTGCACAGGCCGGTCAGGGCGGTTACCCGCAGCAGGGCGGTCATCCCCAGCAGCAGCCGTACGGTCAGCCCGCGGCCTACGGCAGGCCCGCGGGGCAGGGCGGCTACCAGGACGGCTACGCCCAGCAGGGCGGCTTTCTGGGCGACGCGAGCGTCGACGACGACCCCTTCGCCGGCCACGAGCCGCGCAGCAAGCGCCGCTACGAGCCCGACCCGCCGTACAAGAAGTCCCGCAAGGGCCTGTGGATCACGCTCGTGGTGCTGCTGGTGCTGTGCGGCGGCGGGGCCGGCGGCGGGTACTTCTTCCTCAAGGACTTCATCAGCGAGGCCGCGGACACGGTCGAGCAGGCCGCGAGCATCACCGTGAAGGAGCCGACGCAGCTCGGCGGGCGGGAGAAGAGCGCCGAGCCCGACCTGGTGAAGGCGGCCGACGAGCTGAAGACCCAGATCTCCAAGGAGATGCCCGGGGCGACCGCCTCCGTGGCGGCCTTCTACGGCGACGTGAAGTCCAAGAACATGGCGATGGTCTTCGCCATGGCGATGATCAATCCGAAGCCGGACGTGGCGCTCGACGAGTTCACCAAGTCGATGACCGAGGGCTCGAAGATCACCGAGCAGTGGGTCGCGGTCGAGCCGGGTCCGCTGGGCGGCATCGCCAAGTGCGCCGCGCTGACCATGGACAGCAGCCAGGTCGCGATCTGCGTCTGGGCCGACAAGGGCAGCCTGGGCTCGATCATGTACTTCGACAAGAAGGTCGCCGACGTGAAGGCCAAGTTCGCCGCCGAGCGCGGCCAGCTGGAGACCAAGACCGAGCCGGAGTCCTGAACCACGGCAGACGAAAACGCCGCCCGCGATCGGTCGCGGGCGGCGTTTCCGTGTGTCAGCCGACTACAGGATGGTCCAGGTGTCGCCGGAGTTGAGCAGGGCGGCCAGGTCGGCCTCGGGCTCGCCGGCCTTCGCCTTCGCCGCGTCGAGCTGGTTGCGCACCAGCTCGTCGTAGGACGGGCGCCGCACCGAGCGGAACACGCCCACCGGGGTGTGCCGCAGGTCCGGCCCGGCCAGCCGGGACAGCGCGAACGCGTACGCCGGGTCCTCGGCGTGGGCGTCGTGCGTGAGCACCTCGCCCGCGTCGACCTTGCCCGCCTCGCTCACGGCCAGGCCGAAGCTGCCCGCCGGGTGCGTGACCACGTGCGAGCCGTCCTTGCCGAACGTGATCGGCTGCCCGTGCTCCAGCCGGATCAGGTAGGCGTCGCGCGTCTCGGGGTCCTTGAGCACCTCGAACGCGCCGTCGTTGAAGATGTTGCAGTTCTGGTAGATCTCCACGAACGCCGAACCCTGGTGCTCGGCCGCCTGGCGCAGCACCGACTGCAGGTGCTTGCGGTCGGAGTCGATGGTGCGGGCGACGAACGAGGCCTCCGCGCCCAGCGCCAGCGAGATCGGGTTGAACGGCGCGTCCGAGGAGCCGGTCGGCGTCGACTTGGTGATCTTGCCGATCTCGCTGGTGGGCGAGTACTGCCCCTTGGTCAGGCCGTAGATCTTGTTGTTGAACAGCAGGATCTTGATGTTGACGTTGCGGCGCAGCGCGTGGATCAGGTGGTTGCCGCCGATGGACAGCGCGTCACCGTCACCGGTCACCACCCACACGGTCAGGTCCGGGCGCGACACCGACAGGCCGGTGGCGATCGCCGGGGCGCGCCCGTGGATCGAGTGCATGCCGTACGTGTTCAGGTAGTACGGGAAGCGCGAGGAGCAGCCGATGCCCGACACGAAGACCGTGCGCTCGCGAGGGATGCCCAGCTCGGGCAGGAAGGTCTGCATCGCGGCCAGGATCGCGTAGTCACCGCAACCCGGGCACCAGCGCACCTCCTGGTCGGACTTGAAGTCCTTCGCCGACAGCTGGACCGGCACCGCGTTAGACATTCTTGATCACTTCCTCGAGCATGGTCTCCAGCTGGGTGGAGGTGAAGGGAAGCCCGCGCACCTGGTTGTAGCCGACGACGTCGATCAGGAAGCGCGCCCGGATCACGTGGGCGAGCTGGCCCAGGTTCATCTCGGGGATGACCACCTTGTCGTACGACGCCAGCACCTCGCCCAGGTTCTTCGGCAGCGGGCTGAGGTGCCGCAGGTGGGCCTGCGCCACGTTCACCCCGCGCTGGCGCAGGGCCCGCGACGCCGCCCCGATCGGGCCGTACGTCGAGCCCCAGCCCAGCACCAGCACCTTCGCCTCGCCGGACGGGTCCTCGACCTCGATGTCCGGCACGTCGATCGCCTCGATGCGGGCGGCCCGGGTGCGCACCATGAAGTCGTGGTTGGCCGGGTCGTAGGAGATGTCACCGGTCTTGTCGGCCTTCTCCAGGCCGCCGATGCGGTGCTCCAGCCCCGGCGTGCCCGGCACGGCCCACGGCCGCGCCATGGTCTCCGGATCGCGCAGGTACGGGTAGAACTTGCCGTCCTCGCCGTTCGGGCCGCTCGCGTACTCGACGCGCAGGTCGGGCAGCTCGCTGATCTCCGGCAGCAGCCACGGCTCGGAGCCGTTGGCGACGTAGCCGTCCGACAGCAGGATGACCGGGGTGCGGTACTTCAGCGCGATCCGGCAGGCCTCGATCGCGGCGTGGAAGCAGTCCACCGGGGACTGCGCGGCCACCACCGCGACGGGCGCCTCGCCGTGCCGGCCGAACAGCGCCATGTTCAGGTCGGCCTGCTCGGTCTTGGTCGGCAGACCCGTGGACGGGCCGGCCCGCTGCACGTCCACGATCACCAGCGGCAGCTCCAGGGCCACCGCGAGCGATATCGTCTCGCCCTTGAGCGCCACACCCGGGCCGCTGGTCGTGGTGATGCCCAGCGCGCCGCCGTACGCCGCGCCCAGCGCGACGCCGATCGCGGCGATCTCGTCCTCGGCCTGCACCGTGGTCACGCCGAGCTTCTTGTGCTTGCTCAGCTCGTGCAGGATGTCCGACGCCGGGGTGATCGGGTAAGCCCCCAGCAGCACCGGCAGCTTCGCCTTCACGCCGGCGGCGACCAGGCCCAGGGCGAGCGCGGTGTTGCCGGTGATGTTGCGGTAGTTGCCCGGGGCCATCTGCGCCGGCGGCACCTCGTAGCGCACGGCGAAGCCCTCGGTGGTCTCGCCGAAGTTCCAGCCCGCGTTGAAGGCGGCCTTGTTCGCGGCGACCAGCTCGGGGCGGGCGGCGAACTTGCGCTCCAGGAAGTGCATCGTGGACTCGTGCGGCCGCGAGTAGAGCCAGCTCAGCAGGCCCAGCGCGAACATGTTCTTGGCCCGCTCGGCGTCCTTCTTGCTCACCGGGTGCTCGGCCAGCGCGCCGACGGTCATGCTGGTCAGCCCGACCTTGTGCACGTCCCAGCCGGCCAGCGAGTCGTCCTCCAGCGGGTTGCTGTCGTAGCCGACCTTGGCCAGGTTGCGCTTGGTGAACTCGTCGGTGTTGACGATGATCGTGCCGCCCTTGGGCAGGTCGGCGATGTTCGCCTTGAGCGCCGCCGGGTTCATCGCCACCAGCACGTTCGGCGCGTCGCCGGGCGTGAGGATGTCGTAGTCGGCGAAGGCGACCTGGAAGCTCGACACGCCGGGCAGTGTGCCGGCGGGCGCGCGGATCTCCGCCGGGAAGTTCGGCAACGTGGAGATGTCGTTGCCGAGCTGGGCGGTCTCCGACGTGAACCTGTCGCCGGTGAGCTGCATGCCGTCGCCCGAGTCACCCGCGAAGCGGATCACCACCCGGTCGAGCTGGTGGATCTCCTTGGCGGGATGCCCGTGCTCGCTGAGCTGCCCGGCCTGCCCGGCGCCCTCACGATGTTCGGCCACTGGACGCGACCTCCTGCTGGGGTGGTGTGCTGTTACGTCTCGATTAAGGTCAGCCTACGTCGGAGGTAGGGAATAGCGTTGACACGGCCCCCCCGGTGAATCCATGCGGAACGTGATAAAGACGACAGCACTTTGGGAGACGGGTCGCGCATATCACTGGTCCGTCCCACAGAGTGGCATCGCAGGGGCTATTCGGCGAAGGATGTGCCATTCCAGGCGTACGTCCGGTCCGCGCCGACGCCACCCGACGCCGGGCCGGACGAGACGTACAGGCCTTCGGCGGTCACCCGCCAGTGGCTGACGGTGTGCCCGGCGGGCGTCGGCACCCTGGCCACGGCCAGCCAGCCGTCCGGGGCGGTGTCGAAGACGACGAGGTTGTGCCCCGGCTGCACGTCGGACGTGGCATTCGGCGTGTCGTCGGGCGCGCACGCCACCAGCAGCACCAGATACGGCCGCCGGTTCCCCAGCAGCTGCGGCAGGTAGGGGCCGTTGGAGGGCGTGCCGGGCACCAGGCTCCACTCGCGGTCGCCGGCCGCGGCGACGCCCTCGGCGTCGAACACCGGCCGCACCGGCCCGCCCGGCGCGGGCAGCCCGGCGCAGTCCAGCCGGTCCGCGATGCCGGTCAGGTCCAGGCGGCGGCCCTCCACCGTCGGCAGGACCGGCGGGTATTCGCTCGACACGTCCTGCCCGGCGAACGCCTTGCCGGTCCAGCGGAACCCGTACGCCATGCCCATCAGGTAGTCCTGTGGCCCGGTGTGCCACGGGTGCATCTCGGTGTAGAGCACCTGGTCGGCCACCCAGACGCTGGTGAACAACGCGCCCCGCTCGCCCGGCAGGCCGAGCGCGCGCAGCGCCCCGTCCGTCGCCCGCTCCACGACCAGCAGGCGCGAGGAGCCGTCGCCGCTGTCCTCCTCGCCCGACAGGCAGTAGGCGTGCAGCACCGCCTCGGCCGCGCCGTCCCCGGTGAGATCGCCGTAGGCGGCCGGTTCTGGGCTCAGGTAGAACTGCGGCCAGCCGCCGCCGCTGGTGACGACCGGCTCCCCGGTGCGCCCGTCGACCTCGCGGAAGGTCAGCCGCCCGGAGGGACACCCGGGCGAGGCCGGGACGGTCACCACGGCCGTGCGCCAGTCGACGTCCAGGATCGGGTCTCCCGCGTCGACCGGGCGCACCGGTCCCGGGCTCGGCGGCGGCGCGCTGGGCAGGGACACGCTCACGCTCGGGCTCGGGGTCTGCGCCGGGGGTGGCGGCTGGTGCCCGCCGAACCGGATCACCTGCAGCGCGAACACCGCGACCAGCGCGCAGGCGGTCGCGGTCGCGGCGGCGATCGCCCCGCGACGGCGGCGTCGCCGCCGGTCGCCGCGCTGCCGCACGTCCTGCGGGGGCACCGGCTCGCCGCCGGCGCCCGAGTGCTCGCCCAGCAGGGCCGCCAGTTCGGTGCGCCCGCGGTGCAGCCAGGACTTGACCGTCCCGGCGGGCACGCCCATCTCCCGGGCCACCTCGGCCACCGGCAGGTCGACGAGGTGGTGCAGCACGATCGCCTGGCGCTGGTCCATCGGCAGCGCGCGCAGCGCGGTCACCAGTGCCACGTGCTCCGGATCCGCCGCCGGCACGTCGGTGGGGCGTTGGCGCACCAGGTGCGCGGCAGCCACCCTGAGGTTGCGCCAGCGGGATCGGGCCAGGTTGACGGTCACCCGGTACACCCATGCGGGCGGGTTGTCGTAGCGGGAGATCTCGGCCCAGCGCTGCCAGGCGCGGCAGTACGCCTCCTGGGCGAGGTCCTGTGCCTGCTCCCGGTCGCCGGTCAGCCCGAACGCGACGGCCACGGTGCCGGCGTAGTGCGCCTGGTAGAAGGCGTCGAAGTCGGCGGCGTCGAGGGCGCGCCGGGCAGCGGGTCGCGGCGTGCGGGCGGACAGCGGCGCGGGCGTCGCCGGGGGCGGGACGGACATCGTCATGCAGGGTCACACACGATGCCCCGCCGCCCGGTTGCATGAATCCCAACTGTTACCGCCAGACGTTAGGCTGCGGTCGTGAACGGTTACCTCGACGCGTACGCGACGGTGGCGTTGCTGCTGCTCGTCGGTGTGCTGATCATCGGTGGGGCGTACACGGCGAACCGGCTGCTGCGCCCTTCGCGGCCCAGCGCGGCCGAGGGCAAACTCGACACGTACGAGTGCGGCCTCGACCCGGTCGAGGGCGGCTGGGCGCAGATGCAGATTCGTTATTACGTCTACGCGTACCTGTACGTGCTGTTCGCCGTCGAGGCGGTCTTCCTGTTCCCATGGGCTGTCGTCTATGTCAAGGCGGGGCTCGCGGTGGTCGTGGAGATGGCCGTGTTCGTGGCCGTGCTGGCATTGGGCCTGCTCTACGCCTGGCGGAAGAACGCGCTGCGCTGGCTCTGACCGCGTCGCGCACCCCGGCATCCGCCCGCCCGGGTGCCGCCCTACCGGTCGGTAATGAGCCGGATGGATCCCGTGCCACGGGCCGGACAGCTCGGGTGGCAGGGTCGCGCTGGAGCGCCCTTCGTGCCACGATCGTGGGCATGGGCAACGTGCTGCTGCTGATCGTCGTCGCGCTCACCGTGGGCGCCGTGGTGTTCGGGGTGATGACGCTGGTCACCGGGGGTGACCCAGGTCTGGCGCCGGCCGAACCGGACGAGCGAGCCACTCCGCTGCCCGCCGACCGCCCGCTCGTCGAGGGCGACGTGTCCCGGGCGACGTTCGACCCGGCCTGGCGCGGATACCGGATGGCGCAGGTCGACCAGACGCTGCGCCGGCTGGCGTACGACATCGGCTACAAGAGCGAGCTGATCCAGGTGCTCGAAGCCGAGGTCACCGCGCTGCGCGAGGGCCGCGTCGAGGACGCCGACACGCTGGCCCGCGCCCGTGCCAGCGCGCTGGGCATGGTCACCGCGACCCCCGTCGACGAGAACACCATTGACGTCACTGACGAGACCCCCGCCGAGGACGCCGCCCCGGCCGAGCTCGACGCGACCGCCGAGCAGCCCGGCGACGGGCCCGCCGACGAGGTCGACCAGGAGACCGACCCGGCCACCGCCGTGGTGGACGAGGCACCGGCCGGCGAGCCGGTCCGGCGGTGACGGCGGGCGATCCCGCCGCGCCCGGCGCGGGTGAGGTCACCGCGACGATCATCGTGGCCGCGCCCGCCGAGCGGGTGTTCGCCGCGTTCATGGCGTGGGAGCGGCAGAGCGACTGGATCCCGCTGACCAAGGTGCGGGTGGTCGAGGGCGACGGCGGCGAGGGCACCGTGATCGAGGCGATCACCGTGGCCGGCCCGGCCGTGCTGCGCGACGAGATGCGCGTGGTCAAAGTGGACCCGCCGTACGAGGTGCGGGTCGTGCACCAGGGCAAGGTGCTTCGCGGTCCGGGCGTCATGCGGTGCACCCCGATGGCCGGCGACCGCACCCAGGTCGTCTGGCACGAGTGGTTCCACCTGCCCGGCGGTGTCGCGGGCCGGCTGGCCTGGCCCCTGCTGTGGCCCGGCTCCAAGGTCAGCCTCAAGCAGGCCCTCAAACGCTTCGCCAAGATGGTCGAGTCCGGCCGCCTTCCGTGAGTGAATTCTGAGCGGGGAAACTTTCTATCTGCGAAGTCTTCTATCGTGAGCCGTCGCGGTCGCCCTTGGCCGTGGTTATGACGACTTCCGGAGGAGACGTGACGAGTGCCGCCGCTGCTGAGCCCGCCCGGCTGCAGCCAGGTGTCCGCAGCTACACCGTCGCCGATCTTCGAACGCTCCCGGAAGGTAGCCCGCAGTGCGAGTTGATCGACGGGAGCATCATCGTGGCACCTTCTTCCACCGGCAGCCACAACTTGCTCAGGCGCTGGATCGCGCAGGTGTTGGAGGATGCCAATCCCGGCACTGAGTTCGTTGTCGGTACCGGCCAGCCTGTCACCATCGATGACCAAAACGAGCCCTGGCCCGACATCGTGGTCCATCCCGCCGCCTATCTCGACGACTCGCCTATCCCCGTCGCCGGGGTGCAACTCGTGGCGGAGGTCGTGTCGCCGACGTCTGCGCTGCGCGACACTGAAATCAAGCGACGGCCATACGCCCGTGCCGGTGTCCCGGTTTACTGGGTGATCGTCCAGGACCAGGATGCGGCCACCATCGCCTTGGCCGAGATGGCGCTTGAGGGCACTGAGTACCGGTACATCACGCACTACACAACCGGGTTGTTCCGCACCGAACAGCCATGGCCGGTCGAGATCGATCTGCCAGCCATGGCCATGCGGATGGCCCGTTATCGCAAGCCGTCCGCAGACGTGTCCTGATCCGAGGTCACTCGGCCCGAACGGGCTGCGGGGTGGGCTGCGCAGCCACCGCGCCGGGGGACCAGCCGGGGCCGCGGAGCAGGGTCGGCAGCCATTCGCGTACGCGGCGGGTGCGCAGGTCGCGGAAGATGGCGGCGTACTCGTGGTAGGCGACGCGCAGCGGGTTGTAGGTCGTGATGTTCTTGGTGAGGCCGTAGACCGGACGCTCGGTCTCCGCGGCGAACGAGCCGAACAGGCGGTCCCAGATGATCAGGATGCCGCCGAAGTTGCGGTCGAGGTAACCGCCCTGCGAGGCGTGGTGCACCCGGTGGTGCGATGGGGTGTTGAAGACGAACTCGTACGGCCGCCACATCTTGTCGATGCGCTCGGTGTGGATCCAGAACTGGTAGACCAGGTTGATGCCGCCGCAGAAAGCGGTGATCGCGGGGTTGACCCCGACCGCGGCCAGCGGCAGGTAGAACAGGAACCCGGTGAAGCCGGTCCACGACTGGCGCAGGGCGGTGGACAGGTTGAACGTCTGCGACGAGTGGTGCACCACGTGCGACGCCCACAGCAGGCGGATCATGTGGTGGCCGCGGTGCGACCAGTAGTAGCAGAGGTCCTGCGCGATGAGGAACAGCGGCAGCGCCCACCAGTGGAACTCGATGCGCAGCGGCGTGAGCAGGTAGATCGCGCTGGTGGCGGCGGCGGTGCCGATGCCCCAGAGCACGTCCCAGCCGAGGCTGCCCAGGCCCATGCTCAGGCTCGTCGCGGTGTCCTTGCCGCCGTAGCCGACCTCGTCGTCGTCGGGATGCAACCAGTAGGACACGCGTTCGAGGACCATGAGCAGAATGAACAGTGGCACCGAGTACAGCACCACCGGTGGAAAGGCCGGGAGCTCCATGGGTTCCGAAGGCTATTCGCGTTCGAGTAAGGGGGCAAGAGGGTGAGCGACCTCATCATCGGCGAGGACGGGCTGGCGCGCTGCGCGTGGTCAGCCGGAGCGCCGGAGTACCGCGCCTACCACGACCAGGAGTGGGGCACCCCGCTGCGCGGCGACGACGCGTTGTTCGAGCGGGTGAGCCTGGAGGCGTTCCAATCCGGCCTGTCGTGGATCACGATCCTGCGCAAGCGGCCCGCGTTCCGGGCGGCCTTCGCCGGGTTCCACCTGGAGAGCGTCGCCGCGTTCGGGCCGGCCGACGTCGAGCGGTTGCTGGGCGACGCCGGGATCGTGCGCAACCGGTCCAAGATCGAGGCGACGCTGCACAACGCGCGGGTCGCGCTGGAGCTGCCGGGCGGGCTGAGCGCACTGCTCTGGTCGTACGCCCCGGAGCCCGGCAGCCGCCCCCGCCCCGCCGGACGGGCCGACGTGCCCGCCACGTCCGCGGAGTCCACGGCGATGGCCAAGGACCTCAAGAAACGCGGGCTGCGTTTCGTCGGACCCACCACCGCGTACGCGCTCATGCAGGCCACCGGCATGGTCGACGATCACCTGGCAGGCTGCCACGTTGCCGCCCGAGCGCTGTGATGGGATGAACGAGTGAGCGGGAAGTGGCTGGTCAGTGTGGCGTTGCCGATCGAGGCGGAGTCGGCGGAGGAGGCGGTCCGGGAGTACTGGCGGTATGTCACCGAGCTGGGCCCGGACGAACTGCCCGCGTACGTGTCCCCGGCGGGGGACGAGCTGCAGATGACGGCGTACGTCACCGACGGCGTCGCCCCCCTCGACCCCGAAGAGGACTAGCGGCCCTCGAACACCGGCTTGCGCTTGTTGACGAAGGCGTCGGTGGACTCGCGGTGGTCGGCGGTGCCGCCCGAGCGCTGCTGCGCCGCCAGCTCGACGAGCAGGGCGTCGGCCAGGGTGCCGGTCGCGCCGTGCAGCAGCTCGCGCTTGATCTGGCCGTACGCCACGGTCGGGCCGGCCGCCAGCCGGGCCGCCAGCTCCTGCGCCGCCGGCAGCACCTGCTCGTCGTCCTCGGTGAGCCTGGTCAGCAGCCCGAGCCGCTGGGCCTCGTCGGCCTTCACCGGCTCGGCGAGCAGCAGCAGCTCGGCGGCCTTGGCCGCGCCGACCATGCGGGGCAGGGTCCACGATACGGCGGTGTCGGCGGCCAGGCCCACCCGGGCGAAGGCCATCAGGAACGACGTCGACGGGCCGCCGATGCGCAGGTCGGACAGGAACGCCAGGCCCGCGCCCGCGCCCGCGGCCGGTCCGCGTACCGCCGCGATCACCGGCTTGGGCAGCTCGGCCAGGGCCAGGGCCAGCGGGTTGTAGTGCTTCTCGACCGTGTCCAGGGGAGCCTTGCCGCCCATCGCGGCCATGTGCTCGCGCAGGTCCTGCCCCACGCAGAAGCCCCGGCCCGCCCCGGCCAGCACCACCGCGCGGCACGCCGGGTCGTCGGCCAGCTCCAGGAACGTCTCCCGCAGCGCCTCCTTGAGCGCGATGTCGAGGGAGTTGAGCGAGTCGGGGCGGTTCATGGTGACGGTGACGACGCCCTCGGCGCGGTCGACGAGCAGCGGTGCGGACATCAGCTCTCCCTGAGGCAGTGGTCGACGAAACGGTCGGCGGCGGGCCGCAGCCGGGCGGCCTGCCGGTCGAAGAAGGCGGCCGCGGCGGTGCCCGGCCAGTCCGGCGGCAGCAGCGAGGCGGGCAGCTGCGGGTCGCGGAACAGGAACGCGCGCCAGGCGTGCACCAGGGCGCACCGGGCCGCGTACGCGGTGCGGTCGTCGGCCAGCCGGGTGATCGCGCCGACCACCGGCGTGAGCTGTGCCACGAACCCGGCGTACGAGGCGCCCACGGCCGGCACGTTCCACGCTCTCATGATCAGTTCGCGGGCACCGGTATCCCCGCCGGTGTGCGCGGCGGAGAAGCGCTCGAAGCGCACGCCGGCGTCGGCCAGCAGCTGGTCGACCTCGCCCGCAGGCCGGGCGGCGAGCCAGACGCCGGTCTCCAGCCGCCCGTAGCCGAGGAAGGTCAGCTCGGCGGCGAGCCGGTCGCGCTCGGTGCGTGCTTCCGGGGCGGAGATCACCAATAGGTCGAAATGCCCGTCCCAGGAGCTGCGGCCGGTCCGGTAGATGCGGGCGGCGGCCTCGTCGAGTCGGCGGACGGCTCGCGGGGTGAGCTGGTAGCCCGGTCCGGCGGGCAGTCGCACCGGGGCGAGCCATCCTTGTCGCACCATGCGGGACACCGCGGTACGTACCGCCGGTGCGGCGATTCCCAGCGGCGCGAGCAGCCGGATCAGGGCCGCGATGGTGGCCCGGCCACCACGTTGCCGCAGGTGATCGCCGTAGAGGTCGAAGAGTGCGGAACGGGCCTGCATGAGGGGTGATTGTGACAGATGTGAACTGTGCTGGCGAGATGATGTCACACCGTGACCGGCCCGGTTTGGGCTTAGCGGAGTCCATCAGGGAAAATCATTGGTCGGCACCCGTTCGTGTGGCCCCACCCAACCACACGCGGTGTGCCGGACGGCGTACGAAGACGGCGCGTCGCGGGCAGGCTGCATCGGCAGCCGTCGCGAGGTTTCGTCGGCGGAGCAGGCGGGGAGACCCGCCAAGTCTTGCATTCCACCCGGGTGCAGGTCTGGCAAGTCTGAGGGGAGACACACATGGCGGCGATGAAGCCGCGGACGGGCGACGGTCCGCTGGAGGTCACCAAAGAGGGCCGGGGAATCGTCATGCGCGTGCCGCTGGAAGGCGGCGGGCGGCTTGTGGTGGAGATGACACCAGACGAGGCCACCGCTCTCGGCGAGGCCCTCAAACTGGCCGTCGGCTGACATCGGGACCGGCCGGGCGATAACCCGGCCGTCCAACCCATCCCTCCCGGCATCACGTGCCACGCCCCACGCGTGGTGCGCGGCCACCACACCCCCATTGCATCACCCACTCCTGACCAGCGGGACCGTGCCCTGGACCCCGGTATGTCGCGCGGCGGCGCGCCTACACCGGGGCGGCACGGGCCGCACCTCCGTCGCGGTCGGCGCCGGAGGTGGCGCGATAGGGTCAGGCGGTCGGCGGCCGGTGGGGCGTCGGCGGCACAGCCAGTGAAGGGGCAGGGATGATCTCGATTCGACTGGACGGCGCGGCGGATCTCGCCGGAACCGTCGCGTGCCCGGTGGGCACCGCCGAGGGCGACTCCGCGGCGGGCACACCGCTCGCGATGCTGCCCTCCGACGTCGCCGCCGAGGTGGCCGCATTCCTCGCCGCGACCGAGCACAAGGGCTCGGCCGGCGCGCTCCAGACGCTGCCTCGGCCGCTGCGCGAGCCGTCGAAGGTGCTGCTGGCCGGGGTCGGCTCCGGTGACGAGGCGGGCTGGCGAGCGGCCGGCGCCGCGCTGGCCCGTGCCGCGGCCAAGGAGTCCGGGCTCACCGTGCTCGCTCCCGCCGACCTGACCGACGCCGCGCTGCGCGGCCTGGCCGAAGGCCTGTGGCTGGCGTCGTACCGGTTCCGCGTCGCGCAGGAGAAGCCCGAGGCCGCGCCGAAGCTGGCCGAGGTCGTCGTCGCCGTCGAGGCCACCCCCGAGCGGGCGGCCGCGCTCGCGGCGACCCGCATCGTGGCCGGGCACACCCGGTTCGCCCGGGACCTCACCAACACCCCCTCGCTGACCAAGACGCCGGAATGGTTCGTACGCCAGGTGCGTGAGCGGGCCGGCGACGGGGTGACCGTCACCGTGCGCGAGCGCGAGCAGTTGGAGGCCGAGGGCTTCGGCGGCATCCTCGCCGTCGGCGGCGGCTCGGTGAACGAACCCCGCCTGCTGGAGCTGAGCTGGTCGCCCGCGGACGCGACGACGCACGTGGTGCTGGTCGGCAAGGGCATCACGTACGACACCGGCGGCATCGACATCAAGCCCAACGACGCCATGCAGCTGATGCGCAAGGACATGGGCGGCGCGGCCGCGGTCGTCGGCGCGCTGCTCGCCGTCGCCGACCTGGGCCTGCCGGTGCGGGTCACCGCGCTCGCCCCGCTGGCCGAGAACATGGTCTCCGGCAGCGCCTGGCGCTCCGGCGACGTGGTCACCCACTACGGCGGCCTCACCTCCGAGGTGCGCAGCACCGACGCCGAGGGCCGGGTCGTGCTCGGCGACGCCATGGCGTACGCGGTGGAGAACCTCGGCCCCGACCTGCTGATCGACCTCGCCACGCTGACCGGGGCCTCCCGGATCGCGCTCGGCAAGAAGACCGCCGCCCTGTTCAGCGCCAACGAGGAGTTAATCGGCGGCTTCACCGCGGCCGGTGCCGCGGCCGGGGAGCCGGTGTGGCGGCTGCCGCTGGCCGAGGAGTACGCCGGGGACGTGTCGTCCGACATCGCCGACCTGGACAACGCGGCGGGCAACCCGGGGACCATCACCGCGGCGCTCTACCTGCGTGAGTTCGCGGGCAGCCTGCGCGACCGGTGGGTGCACATCGACATGTCCTCGCCGGCCTGGTCCGCGTCCCCGGACGCCGAACTCACCAAGGGTGCGACCGGCTGGGGCGTACGCACCCTCGTCCGCTGGCTCACCACCGTCGTCTGACGCTCTCCCCTGCGACAACTCTTAAAGACTTGCGGCCTCCGAGTCACTCGGAGGCCGCAAGTCTTTAAGAGTTGCGAACGGGGGTCAGGCTTTGACGGCGCTGAGGAGGCCCTCGCCGAGGGGGAGCAGGGCGGGGTGCCAAAGGTCGCTGTCGCGCACGGCGTACGCCAGGTCGCGGACCGTGAAGACGTCGCGGCCGCTGGTCAGGACGCCGTGCAGGACCACGACGCCGCCGGGCCGCAGTAGCCGGGCGGCGGCCTCCATGAACGCGGCGTACTCGGTCGGGTCGGCGTCGACGAAGATCAGGTCGTAGGCGCCGTCGGCGAGCCGGGGGAGCACCTCCAGCGCCCGGCCGGTGATCACCCGGGCCCGGGAGGCGGAGAAGCCGGCCTCGGTGAACAGCCGCCGCGCCATGCGCTGGTGCTCGGACTCGCGGTCGATGGTGGTCAGCACGCCGTCGGCGCGCATCCCGCGCAGCAGCCACAGGCCGCTGACCCCGGTGCCGGTGCCGATCTCGACGACCGCTTTCGCGGCACAGGCTCCGGCCAGCATGCGCAGTGCCGCGCCGACCGCCGGCGCGACCGGCTGCAGGCCCACCTCGACGGCCAGTCCGCGGGCCGTCTGCGCGATCACGTCTTCGGGGACGAACGACGCGATGAAGTCGCCTGCGCTACCGGGCTGGCGATGCAGCGTCGTCATGGGGCACCTTCCGTGAACAGTGATTTTTCACGTTGAAACCGTGCCATCCTGAAACCGGGAACGGGACGGAGGGCTGGTTCAGTGACCGACGGCTGGGGTTATCGCCGGCCGGATGACGACGACTGGACGGCAGCGCAGCAGACGCCGCCGGCCGTCGCACCTCCGGCGTCGTTTTGGTGGTCCGATGCGCTCAACGATCCGTGGCGCGATCCGCACTCGCCGGTGGCGCTCGTGCCACCCGCCGAGCGCGCGCACGCGCCCGAGCCGGAGCCGTTGGCCGAGCCCGACCATACCCGACGTCGTACGTTGTGGACAGTCGCCGGAGCGGCCGTCCTCGCGGGCGTACTGGCCGGGGTGCTCGGCGGAGCGATGGGCGTGCGGTTCAGCGACGACCGCCAGACCGCCCGCTCGATCCTCGGTTCGACCGCCTCGCCGCCGCAGCGAGCCCCCGAGTCGCTGGCCGCCGTGGCCAGCCTGCTGCTGCCCAGCGTGGTCACCGTGCGGGTGCCGGTGGACGGCAGCGTGTCGCTCGGCTCGGGCTTCGTGGCCAGCGCCGACGGCCACATCATCACCAACGACCACGTGGTGTCCGGCAGCTCCGGCGTGGTGAGCGTCATATTCGACGACGGCACCAGCTCCCCGGCGAAGGTGATCGGCTCCGACCCCGAGTCGGACGTCGCGGTCCTCCAGGTCAAGCGGCCCGAGCTGCACCCGGCGATGCTGGGCGACTCCGACGCGGTCGCGGTGGGCGACGCCGTGGTGGCGATCGGCTCGCCGCTGGCGCTGCGCGGCACCGTCACCGCGGGCATCGTCAGCGCCCTGGACCGCCCCATCGCCACGGACGCTGAGAACGGCACGACCAGGTACTACGCCGCGATCCAGACCGACGCCGCGGTCAACCACGGCAACTCGGGCGGCCCGCTGGTCGACGCCGCGGGCCAGGTCGTCGGCATCAACGCCGTGATCAAGTCGATGGCGGGCAGCGAGGAGTCGGCCGGCAACATCGGCCTGGCCTTCGCCATCCCGATCAACCACGCCCGCCGGGTCGCCGAGGAGATCATCTCCGCGGGCCGGGCACACCGTACGGTGATCGGCGCGGAGGTCGAGGAGTCGTTCCGCGGCCCGGCCGGCGGGGTGCGCCTGGGCGAGGTGACGGCCACCGGACCGGCCGCCGAAGCGGGCCTGCGCACCGGTGACGTGGTGACCAGCTTCGACCGCCGGCCGCTCAGCGAGCCTACGGACCTCATCGCACTTGTGCGGAAAACTGCACCGGGTGAGGTGGTCGAAGTGACCTACAAACGCGGGTCTACCAGCCATAACGCTGCCGTGACACTCGTCGCTGACGCCGACTGAGGGGTGGCCTGTCCGGCCGTCGCACACGTACCCTTGCGACGGCGGCCACAGTCGGGAGGTAGCGGTGTTCGAGAACCTGGGCACACCGGAGTTCATTGCGCTCCTGCTGCTCGCGCTGTTGATCTTCGGCGAGCGGTTGCCCAAGGTCATCAGTGACGGCATGCGGATGCTGCGCGGGCTGCGCGCCATGGCGACCAACGCCACCGGCGACCTGAGCAAGGAACTCGGCACCGACATCAAGCTCGAGGACCTCAACCCGAAGGCGTTCGTCCGCAAGCACCTGCTCAGCGAGGAGGACGAAGCCGCCCTCCGCAAGCCGCTGACCGGCATGTACGACGAGCTCCGGGGCGAGCTGAACAACGCCGGCAAGCTGGCCGCCGAGACCAAGGCCAACGTCAACGCCATGGCCTCCGCCACCCCCACCGGCGCATCCTCGACCCCGTCGACCCCCATCGCGGCCCGCTTCGACGACGCCACCTGACCCACCCCGCCCTACCCGGCACCGGAGCACCCCGCCCCTGCGGGCCGGGGCGTCCCCACCCCTACGACAACTCTTAAAGACTCGCGGCCTCAGGAGCGTTCTGAGGCCGCGAGTCTTTAAGAGTTGCGCTAGGCGTGCGCGCCAGGCGGGAGGCCCGGCGCTGGCGCGCCGAGGTGGGCGCGGGGCCGGGGTCAGCGCTTGGCGGGGGAGAGGCCGAGGGACTTGCCGACGAGGGACTCGCGGCGCAGGGCCAGGCGGTCGGCGATGGCGTTGAGGGCCTTGCCGGCGGGGGAGTCCGGACCCGCGAGCACGGCGGGGACGCCGTCGTCGCCGGCTTCGCGCACGCCGGTGTCCAGCGGGATCTGGCCCAGCAGCGGCACCGACGCGCCCGTGAGACGGGTCAGCGAGTCGGCCACGGTCTGCCCGCCGCCGGCCCCGAAGACCTCCATCTTGCTGCCGTCGGGCAGTTCGAGCCAGGACATGTTCTCGATGACGCCGACCAGGCGCTGGTGGGTCTGCATGGAGATCGCGCCCGCACGCTCGGCGACCTCGGCGGCCGCGGCCTGCGGGGTGGTGACGACCAGGATCTCGGCGGTCGGCAGCAGCTGGGCCAGCGAGATGGCGATGTCGCCGGTGCCCGGGGGCAGGTCGAGCAGCAGCACGTCCAGGTCGCCCCAGTAGACGTCGGCGAGGAACTGCTGCAGGGCGCGGTGCAGCATCGGCCCGCGCCAGACGACGGCGGCGTTGCCGCTGGTGAACATACCGATGGAGATGACCTTCACGCCGTGCGCCTGCGGCGGCATGATCATGTCTTCGACCTGGGTGGGGCGGCCCTGCACGCCGAGCATGCGAGGCACCGAGTGGCCGTAGATGTCGGCGTCGACCACGCCGACGGACAGGCCCCGGGCGGCCAGTGCCGCGGCCAGGTTGACGGTGACGCTGGACTTGCCGACGCCGCCCTTGCCGGAGGCGACCGCGTACACGCGGGTGCGGCTGCCGGGCTGCGCGAACGGGATGACCGGCTCGGCCGCGGCGTTGCCGCGCAGCCGCTTCTGCAGGTCCTGGCGCTGGTCCGGGCTCATCACGCCGAAGTCGATCTCGACCGAGGCCACCCCGGCGACGGTCTTCGCGGCCGCCGTGATGTCGGTGCGCAGGGTGTCCTTGAGGGGGCAGCCGGCGACGGTGAGCAGGATGCGGACGTACGCCACACCCGCGTCGACCTTCACCGACTCGACCATGCCGAGCTCGGTGATGGGACGCTTGATCTCCGGGTCGTTCACGGAGCCGAGCGCGGCCAGGACTGCCTGGTCGTCGGCGTGCACAGCGGTGGACATGGGCCCATGCTACCCGCGGCATCGATCATGACCGCGGAACGCGGGGACCGGGTGGTACGCGCAACATTCTCGCAACCCGTTGCCCCGGTTCGCCCGATCGTGGGACCATCAGACGAACCAGCCGCGCGTCATGCCCCTTGCGACGCGCGGCTCTTCTTTTCCTTGCGCTCGGCCTTCTCCTGCTGGTGCCGCCGGTTCGCCGCGTCGTCCAGCTCCTCGGCCAGCTTGAGCAGCTCCGAGCGGATGTAGTCGCGGGTCGCCACCTCGCCCAGCGCCATGCGCAGCGACGCGATCTCGCGGGCCAGGTACTCCGTGTCGGCCTTCTGCGCCTGGGCGCGGCGGCGGTCCTCGTCGAGGGTCAGCCGGTCGCGGTCGGCCTGGCGGTTCTGGGCGAGCAGGATCAGCGGTGCGGCGTACGACGCCTGGGTGCTGAAGAACAGGTTGAGCAGGATGAACGGGTACGGGTCCCACTGCAGCCCGAACACGCCCACCAGGTTGATCAGGATCCAGACGATCACGAAGACCGTCATGTAGACGAGGAACTTCGCGGTGCCCATGAACCGGGCGAACTTCTCCGCGAAGTTGCCGAACGCGTCGGGGTCCCAGCGAGGCAGGCGGATGGTGCGCGGCTCCCGCGGCTGGTCCAGACGATCGCTCATGCCCCCTCCTCGCTGCGCTCGTCGGTGGCATGCCTGCTGAACCTGCTGATTCGCTCGCGAAGCTCGCTCATGTGGTGCGGTCCGCGGCGCGTTCCTGCTCGCGCCAGTCCCGCGGCAGCAGGTGGTCGAGCACGTCGTCCACGGTCACCGCGCCGACCAGCCGGTCGGTCGAGTCCACCACCGCGATCGCGACCAGGTTGTAGGTCGCCATCCGCCGGGTGACGTCGGCCAGCGGCAGGCTCGGCGACAGCGGCGTGATGTCGCGCTCCAGCACTCCGCCGAGCAGGTCGCCGGGCGGTTCGCGCAGCAGCCGCTGGAAGTGCACCACGCCCAGATAGCGCCCGGTCGGCGTGTCGATCGGGGCTCGGCACACGAACACCTGCGCGGCCAGCGCCGGGGACAGGCTCTTCTCCCGGATGCGGGCCAGCGCGTCGGCGACGGTGGCGTCCGGGGTCAGGATCACCGGCTCGCTGGTCATCATCGCGCCCGCGGTGTTCGGCCGGTACTGCATCAGGGCCCGCACCGGCGCGGACTCCTCCGGCTCCATCAGGTCCAGCAGCAGGGCCCGCTCGGTCGGCGGCAGCTCGGCGAGCAGGTCGGCGGCGTCGTCGGCGTCCATCTCCTCCAGCACATCGGCGGCGCGCTCGCGGTCCAGCCGGGCCAGGATGTCGACCTGGGCGTGTTCGGGCAGCTCCTCCAGGACGTCGGCCAGCCGCTCGTCGTCCAGTGCCGCGGCGACCGCGTGCCGGCGCTGGTCGGGCAGGTCCTGGAGTGCGTTCGCGAGGTCGGCCGGGCGCATCTTCTCCAGCACCGACAGCAGCGCTCCGGTGCCCTGCAGCGCCCCCGCGTCGACGAGGCCGGTCAGCTCGTGCCACTCGAACTGGTGCAGCTGGCCGCGCCGGCTCAGCCGGCTGGTGACGTCGCGTACGGCGACGCGCCCGAGGTTCCACTGCCCGGCGCGGTCGGACTCCATGGCGACGTCCACCACGGTGGCGGGGGTGCCGTTGGGCGTGGTGATGCGCCGGTCGAGCAGGTCGGCGAGCACCATCAGCTCGACCGGGCCCTTCTGGAAGCGGCGCAGGTTGATGGTGCCGGAGCCGAGCACCACACTGTCGGCGTCGATCGAGGTGACCCGGGCGATCGGCAGGAAGATCTGCCGCCGCAGCGGCATCTCCGCGACCAGTCCGACGACCGACGGCGGGCCGTCCGGGCGCAGCCGCGCGACGGCGTCACGCACCCGGCCCACCTGGTCGCCGTTCGGGTCGTAGACGGGCAGACCTGCGAGCCGGGCGACGAAGACCCTGGTCAGCGTGGCCATATTCGCATGGTATGCGTATTTCTCACATCGGTTGGGTGTTATCGACGGCGGACCCGGTGCAGCCGGAACGGCTTGCGGGTCGCGTTGGTCGCCGCGCTCGGCCGGGGCTCGGCCCGCCCCGACTCGTCGCCCGCGGGCACCGGGTCGCCGGCCGGCGTGAGCGCCACCAGAGCGCACTCCCGGCCCCAGCGCTCGGCGAGCGCCTCCGCGGTCCCCGGCGAGTTGAGCCGCTTGCCGGCCAGCGTCACCGCGACCGCGTCCCACAACTCGCCACCTGGCTCGATCCGCTGCACCTGCGCCGGATAGGTCACCACCGCCCCGCCGTGGTCGCCGCGCAGCGTCACCGTCGCGGCCGCCGCCTCCGCCAGGCCCGGCAGCTCCTGCTCGCCCGGCCCGACCACCACGTGCAGCCGCCCGTCCTGCGGCAGGCACCATACGGCGTACGCCGGCCCGCCCCCCACCGACACCCACGCGACCGCCGCCTTCTTCGCGGCCTCCTCCACCAACGGATGCGTCATGCCGCCCATCCTCCCACCCAAAGGAAGGGCACCTTGCCATCGCTATCCGTAGAGGAA
This sequence comes from Catellatospora aurea, assembly GCF_042663325.1. NCBI lineage: Bacteria > Bacillati > Actinomycetota > Actinomycetes > Micromonosporales > Micromonosporaceae > Catellatospora > Catellatospora aurea. The sequence continues at coordinate 93,619 of NZ_JBHTAC010000007.1, read as the reverse complement.
GGGCACCTTCTTGACGCCCCACCCGCCCCGGCCTGCATCGGACGCTTGCCATCGCCGGTCCCACCGGGTCGCGGCGCGCCGCCCGCGCTGCAGTTTCGGGGAAACTGCGCGTTTGAGCGTGCGAGTAACTGCACTTTCCCCGAAACTGCAGCAACTCGGCACCCGCGGCCAGGTGAGTGGCGGGGCGGCGTCAGGCGTTGCGGGCGGGGAGGTCGACGTCGACGGGGTCGGGGGTGGGCAGGGCGGCGGGGCGGCGGGCACCGAGGATGACGGCGGCGACACCGGCCATGAGCAGGGCGATGCCGGGCCACGCGGCGGCGGGCGGGGCCTGGCCCAGCCACACCCAGCCGAGCAGCGCCGCCCCGGGCACCTCCAGCAGGATCAGCACGCTGATGGTGGTGGCGGAGATCTTGTGCAGGGCGTAGTTGAACATCGAGTGCCCGAGCAGCTGCGCCCCGGCGGTCAGCGCGATGATGGCCAGCCAGGTCCGGTCGTCGAAGCCGGTCAGTTCGACCCCGAACAGCAGGCACACGCCCAGTAGCAGCACGGCGCAGACCGAATAGCAGATCGTCGTGTACGTCGTCGTGGAGGTGCTGCTGCGCGCCTTCTCGCCGAAGGACGTGTAGATCGCCGCGAGCAGCCCGCCGGCCACCGCGAGCAGGTCGCCGACCACAGCCGTACCACCTCGGGTGAAGTCCGCGCCCGTCGCGATCGCCGCGCCCACCACGGCGCTGCCGATGCCGAGCCAGGTCCACCGGCCGAGCCGCCGGCCCTGCCAGAGCGCGATCAGGCCGGCCCACACGGGCTGCGTGGCGACGAGGGCGGTGGCGGTGGCGACCGTGGTCATCTTGACGCTGGGCACCCAGGTGGCGAAGTGCCCGGCGAGTGCGAGCCCGGCCAGCACGCTCCACCGCCAGGCGTGGTCGGTGCGCAGGCCGCGCAGTTCGGCGCGGCGGCGGGTGAGGGTGACCGGGGCGAGCACACCGACGGCGAGGGCGTTGCGCCAGAAGGCGATGGCCAGCGCGGGCGCTGCGGCGTACGCGATGAGCGGTCCGGACGACGACACGGCGATGATCGCGATCGTGATCGCGGCGATGGTGAGCGGGTCGAGCCGGGATCGCATGAGGCCCGATCCTGCCAGGCGCAGGTGAGCGGCCTGTCGGCACACTCTCATCTACTCCATGCGTTCATCCGCCCACTGTGCGCGATCATCCTATGTACTTCACGAGATCAGCTGATTACTGTCGCTCGAATGGATTCAGAACCTTCGTTATCCGGCGTACCGCCGCGCGCGATCCTCTTCGATTTCTATGGCACGCTGACCTCGGCGTGCACCCGCGGACCGGCCCACGAACTGGCCCCCCGGCTGCTCGGCTGCGAGCCTGCCGAGTACTTCGCGGTGCTCAACACCTCGTTCTACCCCCGCTGCCGCGGCGCGTACGGCGACGCCCTGGAGACCATGCGCTGGGTCGCCGCCGAGCTGGGCGTACGCGTCACCCCCGCCCGGCTGCGCGCGGCCCAGGCCGCCCGGCTGATGGCGGTGCGCGCCGACACCCACCTGCGGCCCGAGGCGGTGCCCACGCTGTGGCGGCTGCGCCGGGCGGGCGTACGCCTGGCCGTGGTCAGCGACTGCGCCTGGGAGCTGCCCGAGATCATGCGCTCGCTGCCGGTGGACCGGCTGCTCGACGCGAAGGTCTACTCGGTGCAGGTCGGCTGCAGCAAGCCGGACCCGCTGATCTACCGCACCGCCTGCGACCGGCTCGAGGTGGCGCCCGAGGAGTGCGTCTTCATCGGCGACGGGGGTTCGCGCGAGCTGACCGGCGCGCAGGCGCTCGGCATCCGGGCGATCCGCCTGGCCGCGCCCGACCTGGCCGATCACCTGCAGTTCTCCTCCGACGACGCCTTCACCGGCGAGTCGGCGGTCACCCTCGCCGACGCGGCCGCGCTAGCGATGACCCCCCAGCCCGCCTGGGCCTGACCACCCGCCGCCCACCCCTGCGCACCAAGTGCAAGGAAGGGCACCTTGTTACCGCTTTCCGTAGAGGAAGGGCACCTTCTTAACGTCGAGACGACGGCGCGCCCCGCCCACCGTGCTGCCGCACGCCTCCCGCCGCAGGCGGGGGCCGTGCCGGCGTTAAGAAGGACACCTTCTGCAACGCGTAGCGTTAAGAAGGTGCCCTTCCTTTGGGCTCAGCCTTGGCGGACGGACTGGCCGCCGTCGATGACGAGCATCTGGCCCGTGATGTAGCCGGCGGCGGGGGAGCAGAGGAAGGCGATGGTCGCGGCGACCTCGTCGGGCGTGCCGGGGCGGCCCATCGGGGTGTCGTAGCCGAGTTTGAGCTCGGCCAGCGTGGACGCCGAGGTGTGGATGGTGCCGGGCGCGACCGCGTTCACGGTGATCCCGTCGGCGACCAGCTCCATCGCCAGGGCCCGGGTCAGGCCGAGCACGCCGGCCTTCGCGGCGGCGTAGCCGGCCTCGGCGGGCAGCGCGTTCACCGTTCCGGCGGTGGCGGCGAGGTTGACGATGCGGCCCCAGCCACGCTCCGACATGCCGCCGAGGAACGCGCGGCTGGACAGGAACGCCGTGGTCAGGTTGCGGTCGATCTCGGCCTTCCACTCCTCGAACGTGAGCTGCGCGACCGGCCGGATGACCTCCGGGCTGGCCCGGCTGGTCAGACCGGCGTTGTTGACCAGGATGTCCACGTCGCCCAGCTGCTCGGTGACCGCGTCGGCGAGCGCGCCGACCTCCGCCTCCAGGGTGAGGTCGGCGACGAAGCCGAGCACGCCCAGTTCGCCGGCGCGTTCGTGGATGCGCCGGGTGGTGGAGACGACGGCGACCTTCGCGCCGAGTGCGGCCAGCTGGCGAGCGGTGGCGAAGCCGATGCCGTGCGGGCTGCCTGCACCGGTGACGAGTGCGACCCGGCCGTCCAGCCGGAAGAGATCCATCCGCTCGTTCATGGCTTGATCCTGCCGGTTTGTCCGAGCTGACGCCAGTAGGAGGCACCGCATACTCTGTCGGGAACCCTTCCCGGCTGCTCAGCCACCCGCCTTCCCGCCGCACCCGGCCCATCGCGCATCCTTGACGTATGGCAGCACTTCCTGAAGCCCTGGCCGAGGTACGCGAACTCCTGCTGGCGCCGGACCTGATCCGGGCCACCGCGGGCGGGCAGCGCCGCGACGGGACGCCGTCCGTGCAGCGTGCCACGCTGCGCCCGGTGACCCTGAAAGCGGGCGACCGGGTGCAGCTGGTCACCGAGGACGGGCAGCGCCCCACCACGGTCAACCTCGCCCCCGGCGCGGAGCTGGCGGGCCGGGTGGACGAACTGCTGGCCGAGCCGTTCGGCAGCTGGACGGTGGAGACCGGGCACGGCACGCTGCGCCTGCAGACCACGAAGAAGGGCGCGGTGCTGCACCGCTCGGCCGCACCGGCCGCCGTGCCCGCCGACACCGGGCACGACCGGGCGCGCGAGCACCTGATCGACCCCGGCGATCCGCTGTACGCCGTGATCGGCGGCGACGCGGCCAAGCGCCGGCAGGTCGACGCGTTCCTGCGGGCGCTGGACGCCACCCTGCCCGACCCGGCGCAGCTGCCGAGCCCGCTGCACGTCGTCGACCTGGGCTGCGGCAACGCGTACCTGACCTTCGCCGCGTACCGCCACCTGTCCGGGCTCGGCCTGGACGTGCGCCTGATCGGCGTGGACGTGCGCGACGACCAGCGCGAGCGCAACACCGCGATCGCCCGCGAGCTGGGCTGGACCGATCACGTCAGCTTCGTCGCGGGCACCATCGCCGACGCCCCGGTGCCGCGGGCCGACGTGGTGCTGGCGCTGCACGCCTGCGACACGGCCACCGACGACGCGCTGGCCCGCGCCCTGTCCTGGGACGCGCGCTGGATCCTGGCGGCGCCCTGCTGCCACAAGGACCTGTCCCGGCAGCTGCGCAAGCACCCGCCGGCGGGCGCGGCGGGGCTGCTCACCGAGCACGGCATCCTGCGCGAGCGCTTCGCCGACGTGCTCACCGACACGGTGCGCGCGGCACTGCTGCGCCGGCAGGGGTACGCGGTGGAGGTGGTCGAGTTCATCGACTCCGCGCACACCCCGCGCAACGCCATGATCCGCGCCCACCGCACGGGTCGGCAGCCGTCTCCCGCCGAGGCCGCGGAACTCGACACCCTGCTCACCGAGTGGCACGTCCAACCTCACCTGGCCACCCTGCTGACCACCACCACCCCCACCACCTGACCGGCCCTGCGGCCACTCCGTCAGGGGGTGAGGGCCTTGGCGAGTTCGATGGCGGTGTCGGCGAGCAGGGTGTCCGGGGGCATCGCCGTGCCGGCCAGCACGGCGACGTAGGCGGCGAACCCGGGCAGCGGGTAGCCGTCCTCCCGCGCGATCGCCGGGTCGTGTTTGGCCAGCGAGGCGCGGGTGCGGGCCCAGGCGTCGAGCAGTTCGCGCTGCGAGGGCACACCGAAGCCGTGGCCGACCGGCGCGCTGTGGCGCAGTTTCACCACGGCCGACTCGTTGAGCGCCGCGGCCAGCCGGCAGCCGTGCGTGACGACCTCGGCCTGCCGCGCGTCGAGCCGCTGGTAGACGGTGCACCGGCGGTGGCAGGTGGTGGCGCACACGCAGAGCGCGTGCGAGGTGTTCGAGTGCTGGCGGTCCAGGTAGGTGCGCCAGCCCGCGTTGTTCTCGTGGGCCACGGTGAGGCTGCGCCGGGCGGCGGATTTCTCCGGCTTGGTGTGCGGGCAGTCCCGGTCCTCGAAGTCGCCCCATGCGCTGCCGTCGCCGCCGACCGCCGCCGGCAGCCGCGGCGGGTCGGCGGCGTGGCCGAGCACCCGCTCCCAGACCAGCAGCGGACCGTACTCGCTGGCGATGTGCACCGCGGCGACCACGGCCGTGGTCTCGCCGCGCCGGAAACGCGCGTCGATGACCTCCAGCAGCAGCCGGAACGTGGGCCGCATGCTGCCCAGCGCCCCGCGGTGCACCTCCCGGGGCGCCTGCGGCATGCGGCACGCCAGCGCCCGCTCCCGCAGGTGCTCGGGCACGTGGTCGCCGTGCACCTGGTCGGCGACGGTGTGCTCGGTGTTGGCCTCGGCGGCGGCGTTCAGCTCGCCGAAGTCCTCGGCGTCGAGGTCGAGCAGCCGCTGCCCGAACGCGCACAACTGCTGCACGTGGGCGACGGACTCGGTGGACAGCGCGCCGCCGCCGGCCCGCGGCAGCACGCCGGAGTCCGGGGCGACCAGCGCGGCCACCTCCGCGAAGGCGTACCGCCTGGTCAGCGCGATGAGAACGTCGTGTGCCGTCTCCACACCGGCCAGTGTTCCACGCCCGCGCTCACCGGGCAGGCACCCCGAGCAGGGCGCATGCCTCGCGGTAGAGCCGGGTCACCTCGACGCGCACCTGGGCGCGCTCGGTCAGCCGCTGCGCGAAGGGCACCCGGATCGACGTCTCGACCCCGTCGACCACGGCCTGGAACTCGATGCCGCGGTTGTCCATGCCCGACATCACCGCCGCCGTGGCGTTCGGGCGGGCCGGCTCCGGCAGTGTGGCCTGGCAGATCAGCAGGGAGTCGGCGGGGTGGTCGTCGTTCATGTGCCGCATGATCTGGGCGATGACCTCCGGCGGGAACGGGTTCGGGTGGATCCGGCCCAGGTCGGCGAGCAACTCGGTGTTGAGCAGGTAGGCCAGCTTCACCTCGTTGATGATCCGGTCCTGCTCGGCGGCGTCCCAGGGCGCGGCGTCGAGCCGGGCGCGGTAGGCGTCCTTGAAGGCGGTGGGGTCGGCGATGCCGTCGAAGGCGTAGAAGCGCAGGCCGTCGCCGCCGAGGGCGAGCCCGTACGAACGGGCCAGGGCGCGGGCCACGTACTGGCCGCCGGACAGGTCGCCCAGGTAGCGGTTGTAGTGGTGGGCCACGAAGCCGCCGGGCCAGGTGAAGGCGACCTCGCGCAGGCGGGCGGTGTACTCGGCGGTCGTCGCGACCGGGGTGAGCGCGTCGCGCCAGTCGGGGCCGAGCAGGAAGGCGAGGTCGTCGGCGAGCGCGGGCAGGCGGGTGAGCGCGTCGGCGTGGAAGCCGCCCGCGATCGGGTCCCCGCTCCAGTGCGCGGCGGCCTCCTCCAGCACCTGGTAGACGAGGTAGTGCTGCGCGGTCAGCGCGGCGTGGGCGGCGACGGTCAGCCGGCCCCGGGTCAGGTCGTCCAGGAACGTCGTCTGCTCGGCCGAGCTGTGGTCGGACCAGGTGGCGGCGCGCAGGCGGGCGGAGAAGGGCTCACTCATGCGCAGCACCGTACGCGAGTAAGGTCACCCTAACCTCAAACTTTCGTTTGATCCTGGCCTGCGAAAAGGGACGCCCCCACGCTGGTTCTACCGCGTGGGGGCGTCCCTTCATCGCAAATGTCAGCTCTCGGCCGAGGTCTCCAGCGCGCCCTCGGCCGGTCCACCGGACCCGCCGGAGCGGCGACGGCGACGGCGCGAACGCGAGCGGGAAGCGCCACCCTCGCCTGCCGCGGCGGGCTCCGCCGGGCCGTCGGGGCCGTCCCCGGGGCCGGAGAACAGCGGTACCAGGCCGCCCTCATGGGTCACCGACGCGGCGACCGCGGCCCCCGTGCCCGCACCCCGGCCGCGACGACGGCGGCGGCCGCGGGTGGCCTCGCCCTCGGCGGCGTCGGTGTCGGCGGGCGTGTCCGTGGCGTCGGCCTCGGCCACGGGCGCGGTGTCGTCGTCACCGGACAGGCGACGGCGGCGGCGCGGCGCGCGCTCACGCGGCGGGGCCTGCTCGGCCGCCGGTCCGCGCTTGCCTCGGCCGCCACGAGGACGGCCGCCCAGGTCCTCCTCGACCTCGGCGGACAGGCCGGCCCGGGAGCGCTGGGCGCTGGGCAGCAGGCCGCTGACGTCGCTGGGGATGTCCAGGTCGGTGTAGACCCAGGGCGAGGTGTGGTACGTCTCCGGCGGGCCGTCCGGGCCGGTCAGCTCCAGGCCGAGCGTCTTGTCGACGATCCGCCAGCGGGGCATGTCCTCCCAGTCGACGAAGGTCACCGCGACACCGGTGGCCCCGGCGCGGCCGGTGCGGCCGATGCGGTGCACGTAGGTCTCCGCGTCGTCCGGGCAGTCGTAGTTGATCACGTGCGTGACGCCGGAGACGTCCAGACCGCGGGCGGCCACGTCGGTGGCGACGAGCACGTCGACCTTGCCGGCCCGGAACGCGCGCAGGGCCCGCTCGCGGGCGCCCTGACCGAGGTCGCCGTGGACCGCCGCCGCGGCGAAGCCGCGGAAGTCGAGGTCCTCGCTGACCCGGTCGGCGTTGCGCTTGGTCCGGGTGAAGATCATGGTGAGGCCGCGGCCCTGCGCCTGCAGGATGCGGGCGAGCAGCTCCAGCTTGTTGAGCTGGTGCGTGCGGTACACGACCTGCTTGGTCTGCGGGCTGACGCCCGGCTCGGTGGTGTGCCCGGCGTGCACGGTGACCGGCGTGCGCAGGAACCGGCGCGACAGGGTCACGATCGGGTCCGGCATGGTCGCCGAGAACAGCATGGTCTGCCGCTCTTCGGGCAGCATCTTGAGGATCTTCTCGACGTCGTCGAGGAAGCCCAGGTCGAGCATGCGGTCGGCCTCGTCGAGCACGAGCGCCTTGACCTTGTCGAGCTTGAGGTGCTTCTGCTTGCACAGGTCGAGCAGGCGGCCGGGCGTGCTGACCACGATCTCGACGCCGGCCTTCAGCGCCTCGACCTGCGGCTCGTACGCGACGCCGCCGTACAGCGCCAGCACCCGCACGCCGCGGGACTTGCCGGCCCCGGCGAGGTCCTTGGCGACCTGCAGGCCGAGCTCACGGGTCGGCACGACGACGAGCGCCTGCGGCTGGCCGCCGGTCTCGCCCTCGCTCGGGGCGATCGCGCGGTCGATCAGCGGGATGCCGAAGCCGAAGGTCTTGCCGGTGCCGGTGGGCGCCTGCCCGATCATGTCGCCGCCGCGCAGCGCGATCGGCAGCGCGTACTCCTGGATGGCGAAGGCACGCTCGATGCCCATCGCGGCGAGTGCGGCCACGGTCTCCGGGCGCACGCCAAGCTCGGCGAAGGTGGGCGCGAGGGTGATCTTGGGAGTGCTTTCGGTGGTGCTTTCGATGTTTTCGGTCATCAGGTTCTGGGGTGCCCTCTCAGTGATCCGCGTACGGCGGACCCTGCGGGCTGCCCAGCGGATGTCGGTACGCCCGTTTTCATCGAAGGGCGTATATGTAGTCTCCAGCGCGGGGCACGGCGATGAAGGAAATGGATCCCATCGCGCGGCGCGATCGTTGGGGATCGCGGCGCCGCACACGCGACGACATGGGCATCGGGCCCATGTCAACTCAGCCATCGTACGGCCCGGTGGCCGTCTGGTCACCTGGTGTGTGTCGAATTCCCGGTTCTTAGTGGGATTTCCCACGCAAAACGGTCAGTTATTGAGCCCGACCGCCGTCATCCTGGCCGTGTGCGCGGTGGTCAGCCGCCGGAAAAGCCCGTCCACGGACTCGCCGTCGCCCACGCCCGCCAGCACCAGCGCCGTCAGCGGGGTGCGCTCCTGGGCCACCGACTGCGCCTGCGACAGCGCCTCGCCGGTCAGCCGGCGCGCCCACATCGACAGCCGGTTGGCCACCTTCGGGTCGGCCGCGATCGCGGCGCGGATCTCACCGGCGGCGAAATCGGCGTAGCCGTCGTCGTGCAGCACGTCGAGCACCAGGGCCCGGTCCGGCCCGGCCAGCACGCCCTCGGGCAGCACCTCGGCCACCTCGCGGAAGAAGTCGTCGGAGATGCCCTCGCCGACGTACGCCTTCGTCAGCGCCTCCAGCCAGTCGCCCGGCTCGGTGTTGTCGTGATACGTGCGCAGTGCCGTGACGAACGGGAGCATCGCCTGCTCCGGGTCCACGCCCAGCGCGGTGAGCCGGTTGGCCAGCCGCCGGTAGTTGGCCATCTCCCAGGCGGCCATCTCGGCCAGCCGGGCCTGCCGGCCGAGGTCCGGGGCGAGCCGGGAGTCGGCCGCCATGCGGTCGAAGGCCAGCAGCTCACCGTAGGCGAGCATGCCCAGTAGATCGATCACTCCGGCATCGGTCGACACGCCCGCAGACTACCGGCCGTACGCCCGCCGGGCACCTGGCCGCTGACGCGGTCCTGCGCCGCCCGGCGCGCCGTGCGGCGTCGGCGACGAAGACGGAGAACGGCACGGTGCGACGTGCACCGTGCCGTTCTCCTGCAGTTATGTGCTGCGCCGCCTCAGCGGGCCGAGAAGCCGACACTCCGCGTCGACGCCTCGGCGATCTCCACATATGCCAGCTTGTCCAGCGGGACGATGACCCGCCGGCCCTTCTCGTCTACCAGCGTCAGCAGCTGGGCCTTCGACGCGAGCGCGTCGGCGACCATCTGCTCGACCTCAGCGGGCGTCTGCGTGCTGTCCACCACCAACTCGCGGGGGGCGAACTGCACACCGATCTTGACCTCCACACAACCTCCTCGGCTCGTCAGCGAGATTACCCCGCTGTCGCGTCCGGACGGCGCGCAAGCGCGCAACCGTGTCAGTGATCGGTTCCGCTGAGCGGGAAGCTGCTGATGCCGCGCCAGGACAGCGTGGTGATGAGCTGCTCGGCCTCGTCCTGGGCGATGACCCGGCCGCCGGCGAGCCACCAGCGGGCCGAGACCTGCGCCGCGCCGCACAGGCCGGCGGCCAGGACCTCGGCACGGGCGCGGCTGACGCCGGTGTCGGACATGATCGTCTCGGTGATCGCCTCGACGGACAGGCGCTCCATGCGGTCCACCCGCTCCGCGACCGCGGGGTCGTTGCGCAGGTCGGACTCGAAGACCAGCCGGTAGGCCTCGCTCTCGTGCGAGACGAAGTCGAAGTATGCCTGCATCGCGCCCCGGACTCTTTCCTTGTTGTCCGTCGTGGCCGCCATCGCCGAGCGGATGCGCTCGGCGAACGCGTCGCAGTGCGTGTCGAGCAGGGCCAGGTAGAGCTCCAGCTTTCCGGGGAAGTGCTGGTAGAGCACCGGCTTGGAGACGCCCGCCCGTTCGGCGATGTCGTCCATCGCTGCGGAGTGGTAGCCCTGGGCGACGAAGACGTCCTGAGCAGCGGCGAGCAGCTGCTTGCGTCGTGCCGACCGGGGCAGCCGGGTCGGCCGGCCCGTGGCTGTCGAGCCGGTCGGGTTGGCGCCACTGGTGGCCGCGGTCATCGAATCTCCTCACCCTGCAGACGGATCCTTTGACGGATCTTGCAAACTGGCCCGTCGTTGCAACTTATCGTCATTCGCCGTTCACGGTAGCCTCAGCGTGGGCGACGGAGGAGCGCACGGTGGACGTAACAGGGCAGACCGGAAACACAGCGGGAGCTGACGAACCCGCCAACGGGTCAGCCGGCGGAGTCGGACACCCGACGGCTAACGGGCATAAACCCGCGAGCTGGGCGGATTCCGACCGTACGGATGGATGGTCGAGTGCGGGTGCGGCGTTGGAACCCGGATTCGAACCGCTGACGCCGTGGCACGCCACGGTAGCCGATCGCCGGGGGATAGACGCGCTCACGGGTGCCGACCCGGTCACCACCACGCTGGTACGCCCGCCGGACACCGCCCCGTCCACGCGCAACGGCCACACCCGCCCGTACGAGCGGCCCCTGCCGGAACCCTCCTCACCCGGCGAGGACCCGTACGCCGACGAGTTCGCGCAGACCTCGGCCGAGTTCGCCCGCCACGCCGCGTTCGACGAGCCGACCCCCGTCAACGGCTCACCGGCGCTCGGCCTCGACGACACGAGCCGCATCCCCGTGTTCAAGCCGTACCAGCCCGGCCCGGGGGCCGCGGTCGCGCCGCCGGAGGTGATCCCGATCCCGGTCATGCCGCCGCTGCCCGCCGGGGCCAATCCCGCGCTGACCATGCCCACCGGCGGTTATCCGGTGCCGCCGCCCGGCCTGCGGCCCTCGCTGCCGGCCGAGCTGTCCGGGCCGGTGCCGTCCGCCCCGCCCGCCGACGCGCCGCTGGCCGCGATGGCCGGCACCGACACCCGGGCCGTGCCGCCCGCGCCGGAGCACCCCGCGCCGGCCGCGGCCGCCCTCGACGACGAGCACGACGAGCAGGACGAGGACCAGGAAGAGGCGGAGCAGATGTCCCTCGGCGCACGCTTCGGCATGGCTTTCGCCGAGCCCGCACCGCAGGCTCCGCGTCCCGCCGCCAACGGCCGCCCGGTCCAGGAGCCGGGACCCTCCGAAATCGCGGACGCCGCCGAGCGGGGCCGCACCGGGGAGTTCCCGGTGCTGCCGGACCCGGCCGCCGCGGCCGCCGCACGGCTCGACGCGGCCCGCGAGGGCTACGCCGCGGCGCAGCTCGGCATGGCCCGCCAGGCGGCCCGTGCGGCGCAGCTCGGCGGCTCCCACGACGACCAGGTCGGCTCGCTGACGGCGACCGGCCACGGCTCCGCCGCCCTCCGCGACGCCGCGGCTCTGCGCGACGCCGCCGGACTGCGCGATACAGCCGGACAGCGTGACTCGTCCGTGCTCCGTGACGCCGCCGCCCTGCGTGACTCGGCCGGACCGCGTGATTCGGCCGCACTTCGCGATCCTGCGGCGCTCCGCGATCCTGCGGCGCTCCGCGATCCCGTGGCCCTTCGCGATGCCGCCGCGCTCCGCGATGAGGCGGCTCCCCGCGATCCTGCGGCGATCCGCGACGGTGCCGCGATCCGGGATGACGCTGCGGTCAACGGCAGCGGCAACGGTGACGGTCGCGCCGCAGCCGGTGGCAGCCGGGTCGAGCGCGGCGGGGTGCCGGAGGCGGCGCAGGCTGCGGGCATACCCGGACAGGAGCCTGGCCGCCCCGGCGGCGGCAACCTGCCCGGCGGTTTCCCCGGCCAGCCCTCGTTCGTCTCGCAGCCGCGGCCCTACCTGCCGCCCTCACCGCAGCCGCACATCCCGCAGCCCGCGGGCCCGCCCGTCCCGCCCGCGGGTGCGGCGGCGCAGCATCCTTCGGACCGGCAGCCAGGGGTTCCCGAAGCCCGGCGCGCCGAGCCCGGTCAGCCCGGGAACGGCCAGCCCGGCAGCGGCCCGGCCGCCGCGGAGCACCTGCCGCAGCGGGTGCCCGCCGTGCCCGACGTGCCGCCGGCCATCCACCCCGTCGTCGAGGCGGAACCGGTCGTGGCGGCCACGCCCCAGCTCGACCGCATCGCCTCCCACCTGCGCCGCAGTGACGACGCGGGGACCGACGAGCGGCCCGACGGGTTCGACGTCGACGCGGTGCTGCGCGCCGTGCGCGGTGTCGCCGGGGTACGCGACGCGGCCCTGCGCACCACCGCGACCGGTGCCCATCACCTGCGGCTGGACCTGACCGAGGGGGCCGACCCCGCGGCGATCAGCCGGATGGTGGCCCGCATGCTGCAGGAGCAGATGGGCATCGACGCCGCGCCGGCCGGCCCGCCGGTGCCCAGGCCCGCGCCTGCCGCCGACGCCGCTCCGCCGGCGGCCACGCTGCCCGCGCCGCGCTCGGGCGCGGGGGCCGCCCCGCCGCCGGGGCTGACCGGGCTGCACCCGGATCCGCTGTCCGACCAGTCGCCGCGTGAACCGCGCCGCCGCCACCCGGTGAGCGTGCCGCGCCGGGCGCCCGGCGAGCTGCGCGACCGGGTCGCCGGGCTGCGCTCGGTGAACAGCGAGCCGGAGCTGCCCGCCGCGGCCTCGCCGCCGCCGCTGCCCACCGAGCGCGACCAGGGCCCCCGCGCGATCATCGAGCACGTGCAGACCAGCACGTTCGGCCTGGACGCGACGGTGGAGGTGCGCCTCAACACCGGCGACCGGCAGGCCGTCGGGGTGGCCAGCGGGCCGGCCGTCGACGCGTACGTGCTGCGCCTGTGCGCCGCGGCGACCGCGGTCGCGATCGATGATCTGCTGCGCGAGGGGACCACGACCGGGGAGTCCGGCCGGTGCTTCGTGGAGCAGGCGACCATCGTGCCGATGGGCAGCTGTGAGGTGGCGGTCGTGGTGGTGCTGCTGGTCTGCGGCGGCTGGGTGGAGCAGCTCGCGGGCTCGGCCCTGGTCTCCGGGGACCCCCGCCGGGCGGTGGTCCGAGCCACGCTCAGCGCGGTGAACAGGCGGCTAGCGGCGCTCCTGCCGTAGGGATGTGGCAGGCTGTGTCGATGCGCACCGCCCTGGCACCGCCGCCGAGGACCGACTGGGAGCCTCCGGTCCGGTCCTCGCGAGTGGAGTCCGGCAGGCTCGCCAGGGCCCGCGCCCGCCAGCGCCGCCGCCGCGCGACCGCGGTGTTCCTGCTGCTCGGCGCGGCTCTGCTGGTCGGCGTGGACCTGTTGCGCGGCGCGCCCGACCCCGTCCCGACCCGGCCGGTGGCGTCGACGCCGGTGGCGACCGAGAGCCCGGAGCCGGTGGCCTCACCGTCGGCTCAGCCCTCGCCCAGTGCCGAGCCGGAGCCGGTCTACCAGATGGGCGGCGAGTTCCCCTCGTCCGGCCCGGGGACCTGGACGTACGCCAAGAGCCAGAGCGAGGTGCTGGGCACCGCCGGCAGCATCAAGCGGTTCCGGGTCGCGGCGGAGAAGAACGTCGCCGCGGACGAGCTCGACGTGTTCACCAGCCTGGTCGACGAGACCCTGGGCGACCCGCGCAGCTGGATCGCGGGCCGGCAGTACCGGCTGCAGCGGGTGCCGTCCGGGTCGTCGTACCAGTTCACGATCTATCTGGCGACCGGTGAGACGACCCGCAAGCTGTGCGCGGCGGGCGGCATGGACACCCGGATGGACGGTGTCTCGTACACCTCGTGCCGGTTGCCGGGGCGCGTCGTCATCAACCTCAACCGCTGGCGGCTGTCGGTGCCCGACTACGTCAACGGCAAGATCGACCTGCACGACTACCGGCAGTACGTGATCAACCACGAGGTGGGCCACGAACTCGGCCGCTTCCACGAGGGCTGCCCCGGCAAGGGCAAACCCGCACCGGTCATGCAGCAGCAGACGTACGGCCTGAAGGGCTGCACCGCCAACGCGTGGCCGTACGTCGGCGGCAAGCGCTACACCGGGCCCCCGGTGGCCTGATGCACGACGAACTGGAGCTCTTCGAGCAGCGGGAAGCCGCCCCGCGCCGCGCGCCGGACGAGGCGTCCGGATCCCGGGCTCGCCGCCGCGCCGTGATCCAGGCCCGGCGTCGGCGCAACCTGTTCGTCGTCGCCGGCGTGCTGGGCCTCATCGTGGTGCTGGTCGGCATCGACCTGGCCCGCGGCGGTGACGGCCTGCTGCTCGACGGGCCGTCCGCGCCCGTTGCCGGCTCGCCTGATCCGGCGAGCCCTTCGGCCGCACCGGGCGCGTCGGAGCAGCCCCGCGAGGAGAGCACGGCGGCACCGGCCGGCAGCGGCAAGTTCGGTTTCGCCACCGGCGCGGGCAAGGTCCTCGGCAGCGCGGGCACGGTCCGCAAGTTCCGCGTCGCCGTGGAGAAGGACACCGGCACCGACGTCAAGGCGTTCGCGGGCGAGGTCGAGCGGATCCTGGCCGACCCCCGCGGCTGGACCGGCGGCGGCAAGCACCGCTTCCAGCGGGTGGCCGAGAAGACCTCGCACGAGTTCACGGTGTACCTGGCCACGGCCGGCACCACGCAGAAGATGTGCGCCGCGGGCGGCCTGCACACCGAGGGCTTCACCTCCTGCCGCCTGCCCGGCCAGCTCATCCTCAACGCCGACCGCTGGCGCGACGCGGTGCCCGGCTACGGCGCGCCGCTGCCCGACTACCAGGCCTTCGCCCTCAACCACGAACTCGGCCACCAGCTCGGCTACGGCCACGACGCCTGCCCCGCCCCCGGCAAGCCGGCCCCCGTCATGCAGCAGCAGTCCACCGGCCTCAAGGACTGCACCCCCAACCCCTGGCCCCACCCCGCCGCCCCCACCGACCCGGCCCTCTACCGAGGCCCCGCCATCCCCTGACAGGCCCTCCGGCCTCCGGCCGGGGGCGGTGATCATGAACTTATGGCACGGTTCGGCGGCGTGTTATGGGAATAACTTCATGATCAAATGAAGGCTGATCAGCGCGTGATGCAACTCGCATCCCAGCGGGTTGGAGATCATGGCATTCCCTACCGCGGCGAGCGAGAATGTGCCTATGTCGTTGCCGCCGCTTGTGGAGCCTGCCGAGTCGCTCTCGGTGGACGAGATCCGCCGCTACAGCCGCCATCTGATCATCCCCGACGTGGGCGTCGAGGGGCAGAAGCGGCTCAAGAACGCCAAGGTGCTGTGTGTCGGCGCCGGAGGGCTCGGCTCGCCCGCGCTGATGTACCTGGCCGCGGCCGGTGTCGGCACGCTGGGCATCGTCGAGTTCGACACCGTCGACGAGTCGAACCTGCAGCGCCAGATCATTCACGGCCAGTCGGACATCGGCCGGCCCAAGGCCGAGTCGGCCGCCAACAGCGTCCGTGAGATCAATCCGTACGTCAACGTGGTCATCCACGACACCGCGATCGACCGCGACAACGTCTTCGAGATCTTCGGGCAGTACGACCTGATCGTCGACGGCACCGACAACTTCGCCACGCGTTACCTGGTCAACGACGCCGCGGTGCTGCTCGGCAAGCCGTACGTCTGGGGTTCGATCTACCGCTTCGACGGCCAGGCCAGCGTCTTCTGGGCCGAGCACGGCCCGTGCTACCGCTGCCTCTACCCGGAGCCGCCGCCGCCCGGCATGGTCCCGTCGTGCGCCGAGGGCGGCGTGCTGGGTGTGCTGTGCGCCAGCATCGGCTCGATCCAGGTGACCGAGGCGATCAAGCTGCTCACCGGCATCGGCGAGCCGCTGGTCGGGTCGCTGATGGTGTACGACGCGCTGGAGATGACGTACCGCAAGATCAAGGTCCGCAAGGACCCGTCCTGCGTCCTGTGCGGCGAGAACGCCACCGTCACCGAGCTGCTCGGCGACTACGAGGCGTTCTGCGGCGCGGTCTCCGTGGAGGCGCAGGAGGCCGTGATCGACGCGACCATCACCGCCCGCGAGCTCAAGGAGTGGCAGGACGCCGACAAGGACTTCCTCCTCGTCGACGTGCGCGAGCCGGCCGAGTACGAGATCGTGCGCATCCCGGGCAGCGTGCTGATCCCCAAGGGCGACATCCTGTCCGGCGAGGCGCTGGCCAAGCTGCCGCAGGACAAGCAGATCGTGCTGCACTGCAAGTCGGGCGTACGGTCCGCCGAGGCGCTCGCCGCGCTGAAGGCGGCCGGGTTCAAGGACGCGGTCCACGTCCAGGGCGGCGTGCTCGCCTGGGTCAAGACCGTCGACCCCTCCCTGCCCAGCTACTGAGGTCCAGCCCGGACCACCCGGTCCGCACCGCGGAGGCCGGCGACTGATGAAGTCGCCGGCCTCCGCCGTTCCCGGACGTCGAGCACTGTTTCCGGGCACGGGCGGCCGGGTCTCCGGGAACGGGCCGCTGGGCGCGTTCGGCTGCCGCCGCGCGGGCCCGCTCGGTCGGCGCGGCTGTCGGGAATCCGGCTGTGACTTCGATCACCGTCCATGCGTGAGGTTCGTCTCGCGGCGTGCTGCCGAAGGCGGAAAACAGCGCCGTACGGCGCTTTTGTAGGTCGTCACGGAGGCTGGAAACGGCTGTTTCCGAATTTATTTCACCCGCCCGTTCTGTTGACCTTGACCAACCTGATGAGGCCGGAGGGTCACCGGACACGTACCCTCGATGACCGTGGTGGATCTCGACGCGGCTATCGGATTCGTGGTGAAGAAGGGTGACCCGGTCGACCGGGCACGCCTGTCATACCTGCGTACCGGCGTTTCGCCCGCCGAGGACATCCTCGCCGCGGCCGAAGCCGGACAGGCCGACGGCGGTGGCTGGTTCGCCACCCAGGGCGGCAAGATCCCATCCGTCGACGTCACCTGCTTCCGGCTCGCCCAACTCGACGACCTCGGCGCGCTCGCGCGGCCCGGCGTCAAGCGCGCCTTCGACTGGCTGGCCGGTCGGCAGGCCGCCGACGGCAGCTGGCAGGAGGCCAAGGAACTGGCCGCGGACGCGCCCGAGTGGGCGCAGCCCGGCGACCCGGAGGCGACGCTCTACCTGACCGCGAACGCCACGTTCTGGCTCACCGTGATGGGGCTCGACGTGCGCTCGTCACTGCCGTACGGCGACCCGACGCCGATCCCGTACGCCGACGCGGCCCTGCGCGGCGCGGAGTTCATCAAGGCCAGCCTCAACTCGGACGGCACCTGGCCGTCGTACCTGGTCACCGGGTGGCTCGGCGCGGCCGTGATGTACCGCCAGGACATGTTCTACGAGGCCGCGCGTATGCAGGCGGTGCTCGGCGAGCGCCTGCCCGCGATGGCCCCCGCCGACGCCGCCGCCATGGCAGCCGCGATGCGCCGGGTCGGCGTGTCGGCCGACGACTGGACGATGATCGCCGCCAAGCGCCGCCTGGCCGAGACGCAGCGCACCGACGGGGGCTGGGAGTCCGAGGACGGCGCGACCTTCGACGTGCACCTCACCCTCAACGTCATCCGCGCCCTGTACGAGGTCACCCCACCCGGCCAGTCCACCCTCCTCTGACCACCCGCGGCGGCCAGACCGCGCGCCTTGCCCACCCACCTGCGGCAACTCTTAAAAACTTGCGGCCTCAGAGCATCTCTGAGGCCGCAAGTTTTTAAGAGTTGCGCCAGGGGAGGCGCGGCGCGCCGGGCGCGGGTGGGTCAGGGGCGGGTGTGGCCTTCGCCGGTGATGACGTATTTGGTGCTGGTCAGTTCGGGTAGGCCCATGGGGCCGCGGGCGTGCAGCTTCTGGGTCGAGATGCCGATCTCCGCGCCGAAGCCGAGTTCGCCGCCGTCGACGAAGCGCGTCGAGGCGTTCACCAGCACCGCCGCCGCGTCGACCTGTGCCGTGAAGCGGTTCGCGGCCGGTAGCGAGGAGGTGATGATCGCCTCGGAGTGGCCGGAGCCGTACCGCCGGATGTGCGCGACCGCCTCGTCCAGCGTCGGCACGACCCGCGCCGACAGCTCCAGGGCCAGGTACTCGGTGCCCCAGTCCTCCTCGGTCGCGGCCACGACGTCCGCAGAGTACGCCGCGACCTCCGGCGAACCGTGCACCGTGACGCCCTGCTCGCGCAGCGCGGCCAGGGCCTTCGGCAGGAACGTGTCGGCGACGGCCGCGTGCACCAGCAGCGACTCGGCCGCGTTGCACACCGACGGCCGCTGCACCTTCGCGTTGAGCAGGATGGTCAGCGCCATGTCGAGGTCGGCGGACTCGTCGACGTAGAGGTGGCAGTTGCCGACGCCGGTCTCGATCACCGGCACCGAGGACTCCTCGACCACGGTGCGGATCAGCGACGCGCCGCCCCGCGGGATCAGCACGTCGACCAGCCCGCGCGCGCGCATCAGCTCCTTGACGGTGTCCCGGGTGGCCGAGTCGACCAGCTGCACCGCGTCGGCGGGCAGCCCCGCCTGGACCAGCGCGTCGCGCAGCACGGCGACGATCGCCGCGTTGGAGCGGGCCGCCGAGCCGGAGCCGCGCAGCAGCACCGCGTTGCCGGACTTGAGGGTCAGCCCGGCCGCGTCGGCGGTGACGTTCGGGCGGGCCTCGTAGATGATGCCGACGACGCCGAACGGCACCCGCAGCTGGCGCACCTGCAGGCCGTTGGGCAGGGTGCCACCGCGTACCACCTCGCCGACCGGGTCCGGCAGGCCCGCGATCTGGCGCAGGCCGTCGGCCATGCCCGCCAGCCGCGACTCGCTGAGCGCGAGCCGGTCCACGGTCGACTCGGGGGTGCCCTGCTCGCGCGCCGCGGCCACGTCCAGACCGTTGGCTTCCAAGATCTCGGGGGTACGCGCGGCGAGCGCGACGGCCATCGCCGTCAGCCCGGCATCCTTGGCCTTGCGCGACGCCGTGGCCAGCACCTGTGCCGCCGTCCGGGCGCGCGTCGCCTGCTCGATGACGCTCATGTCGTTTCCCGCCTTCCGTGGGTGCTGAAGTTCGTCGGCGCGCCCGCGCCGATCGGGACGCGCGAGCCGCCCACCTGCCCTACGCTCCCCGCAAAGCCGCAGCTCAACCCGCATGACGCGATGGGAAGGTGCCCTTCCTCTACGCATAGCGATAACAAGGTGCCCTTCCTTACAGCAGGACGAGGTCGTCGCGGTGGATTACCTCGCGTTCGTAGGCGGGGCCGAGGGTGGCGGCCAGTTCGCCGGTGGAGCGGCCGAGCAGGCCCGGCAGTTCCAGCGCGTCGTAGTTGACCAGGCCGCGGGCCACGGCACGGCCGGCGATGTCGATCAGGTCGACGGGGTCGCCGGCGGTGAACGCGCCGTCGACGCGGGTGATGCCGGCCGGGAGCAGGGAGGCGCGGCGGTCGACCACGGCGGTGACCGCGCCCGCGTCCAGGTGCAGGCGGCCGCGGGCGGTGGTGGCGTGGGCGAGCCAGTGCAGGCGGGCGGTCGCGCGTACGCCCCCGGCGTGGAAGAGCGTGCCCACCGGCTCGCCGGACAGGGCCGCGCCGGCCAGTGGGGCGGCCGTCAGCACCACCGGGATGCCCGCGTCGGTCGCGATCCGGGCCGCCTCGACCTTGGTGACCATGCCGCCGGTGCCCACCCCGGCGCTGCCCGCGCCGCTCACCGACACCTCGGCGAGCTGCGCGAAGTCGGTGACCTCGTCAACCTTCCGGGAGCCCGGCTGCGACGGGTGGCCGGTGTAGAGGGCGTCCACGTCCGACAGGAGCACCAGCAGGTCGGCCTGGACGAGGGCGGCCACCAGCGCGGCCAGCCGATCGTTGTCGCCGAACCTGATCTCCTCGGTGGCCACCGTGTCGTTCTCGTTGATGATCGGCACGGCCCGCATGTCGAGCAGTTTGCGCAGCGTACGGTGTGCGTTGCGGTAGTGCGCCCGCCGCGTCACGTCGTCCACGGTCAGCAGCACCTGCCCGACGGTCCGCCCGTGCCGCCCGAACTCCTCGGTGTACGCGTGCATCAGCCGCCCCTGGCCCACACTCGCCGCGGCCTGCTGCGTGGCCAGATCCCGCGGTCGCCGCGCCAGCCCCAGCGGAGCCAGCCCCGCCGCGATCGCCCCCGACGACACCAGCACGACCTCCCGGCCTGGCTCCCGATCCCCGCCGCCGCACAACGCCCCCACCAGCGCCGCCAACCGCTCCGGATCCAACCCTCCGGCGGCCGTCGTCAACGACGACGACCCCACCTTCACCACCACCCGACGAGCCCGGGTGACCACTCCACGCATCAACCCATTCTGCCGCCCCACCTCCCCCTCCCCCCGCACCGATCCCACCCACTGGCGCGCCCACCCGCCCCTTCCCGCGTTGATCATGAACTTGTGGCACGGCTCGACGGCGTGTCGCGTGCACAACTTCCTGATCAATTAGCCTTCGGCTATGACTCCCGAGGAGTACACCGAAGCGGTGTTGAAGATGGTCGAGTCGATCCCGCCCGGCCGCGTGATGACCTACGGCGCGATCGCCGACGCGCTCGCGGACGAGTCCGGCCGCAACTCGGCCCGCCGCATCGGCACGATCATGGCCCGGCACGGGGGTGGGGTGCCCTGGCACCGCGTCGTCGGCGCCGGCGGCCGCCTGCCTCCGGGCCACGAGAACGAGGCCCGCCGCCGCCTGATCGCCGAGGGCGTGCCCTTCCGCGGCGACCACGTCGCCACGTCCGCCATCAACTGATCACCGTCGGGCAACCCGGCCTGGTTTGATCATGAGGTTGTGGCCACGACACGCCGCCGAGCCGTGCCATAAGTTCATGATCAACGCGATGAAGCCGTGAGGCGGGCGGCGCCGCCGCGGCGGGGGTCGCCGGAGGCGCCGGCGGTGCCGATGGCGGAGACGCCGCCGAAGTAGTGGCTGCGGGACGGCCAGCGGTTGACGGTGTAGCCCGCCTCGGCCAGGGCCATCTCCTCGGGGACGGGGAAGTGGGGTTCGACGTGGACGACGTCGTCGACGGGGTGCAGGCGGGGGGCGCGTACGGCGTCCGGGGTGTCCAGGCCGTCGACGAGCACGCCGATCAGGGTGCGCAGGAGGGCGGAGCGGATGCGGGACGCGCCTGCCGAGCCGATCGCCAGGCGCAGCCCGCCGTCCGCGTCGAGCACCACGAGCGGGCACATCATCGAGGCGAGGCGCTCGCCGGGGGCCAGCTCGCCGGAGTACAGCTCGCCCTCGCCGAGCATCGAGTTCAGGTGCACGCCCAGCCCGGGCAGCCAGACCCCGGAGCCGAGGCCGAGCGTGGTGGTGATGACGCAGGCGTTGCCGGCCGCGTCGACGGCGGTCACGTTGGTGGTGTCGCCGAGCCGGTCGTCAGGGCCGCGTACGTCGAGCGCCCCGGCCAGCACCACGGCGCGTTCGGGCCGGGGCAGGTCGGCGAGGTCCGGGGGCAGCCCGCGCAGGGTCGACACGGTCCGGTTGAGGTCGGCGCGCCCGTGCGCGGTGTGCCCGGCCAGCTCGGCGGTGGTCACCGCGCGTTCGAGCACCTGGTACGCGGACAGGTCGAGCGGCCCGAGCGCCCCGCCGTCGGCGCGGACCGAGTCGACGACGGCCGTGCCGAGTTTGCCGGTGTAGCAGGTGGTCGGACCCTCCGCCGCGATGATCTCCAGCGCGTCGGCGAGCCCGGCGTGGAACAGCCGGTCCCCGCCCTGCAGCAGCCGCCCGCCCGGGGCGTACGCCGGGCCGCCCTGGCCGGGCAGCATGGCCTCGACCAGCGAGGGCAGTGTGACCGCGTGCGCGAACGGCATGGCCACGCCCGTGCGGGCCAGTTCGGCGGCGGGCGCGACGACGTCGGCCCAGGGCAGCGCACCCCAACGTGAGTGAATCTCGCCACATCCGGCGGGCAGGCCGGGCACCGCGACGGAGGCTCCGCCGATCTCGTACGGCAGCGGCACCTCACCGAACCGCACCGCGATCGGCGTCATCGGCTCGGCCTTACGATCCCCATCCAGACCGGGCATCGCCACGAAGAAATCAAGGCAGGTAACGCGTCCAGTCGAAGATTCGTAATACGTGGCGAATCCGCCGCCGCCCAGCCCCGTGAAGATGGTCTCGGCGACACAGGCGGCCAGGGTCGCGGCCACTCCCGCGTCGGCCGCCGTTCCGCCCATCCGCAGTACCCGAAGGCCTACCTCAGCGGTGGCCGGATGGCCAGCTGCCACACCGGCAGGTACCAGCATTCACTCGCCTCCCGTACCATCCGCGCTCATGACATCCAGTGTGGAGGTGATGGAGGCCCCGGACGAAGCGCTTCCCACTCGAGTGCGAGTCGGATATTCGCTCGGCTCCCTGGTGACCGGTGCTTTCGGCACCGTCCCGGGCCTGCTGCTGCTGCCGTACCTGACCGACACCCTGGGTGTCGCGGCCGGCCTGGCGGGACTGCTCGTGCTGCTCCCCAAGGCCTGGGACGTCATGCTCAACCCCGTGGTCGGCCGGATCTCGGACCGCACCCAGACCCGCTGGGGCGCCCGCCGCCCCTACCTGCTCTTCGCCGGCCTCGGCATGGCCGTGCTGTTCGCGCTGCTGTTCATGGCCCCGTTCGGCGACGGCGGCCAGGCGGGCCTGTACGTCGCGGTGATGTTCCTGCTCACGGCCACCGCGTTCGCGTTCTTCCAGGTGCCCTACGTCGCCATGCCCGCCGAGATGACCGGCTCCTACTCCGAGCGCACCCGGCTGATGACCTGGCGGGTCGCGCTGCTGGCCACCTCGATCCTGGTCTCCGGCGCGATGGCCCCGATCATCCGCGACGCGATGGGCGGCGGCCTGCCCGGCTACCGCTGGATGGCGCTGTTCGTCGCGACGATCATGGTGGCCGGCACCCTGATCGTCTTCGTGAGCACCCGCTCCGCCCCGACCGGCACCATCACCGCCAGCGAGCCGTCACTGCGCGCCCAGCTCAAGGTGGTCGCCGCGAACCGGCCGTTCCGGGTGCTGGTCGCCTGCTTCGTGGCCCAGTCGACCGGGGTGGCCTGCATGCTCGGCGGCGTCGAGTACTTCGCCAAGCACGTGCTCGGCGACGCGGGCACCACCACCGCCCTGTTCGTGGTCGTGGTCAGCCCGGCGCTGTTCGTGATGCCGCTCTGGCGGCGGGTCGGCGAGCGCCTCGGCAAGCTCAAGGGCTACGTGGTCGCCTCGATCACGCTCACCGTGGCGACGCTCGCGCTCGCGGCCGCCCCACTGCTGCCGCACTGGACGATCTACTCGATCATCGCGGTGATGGGCTTCGGCTACGCCGGCCAGCAGCTGTTCGGCCTGTCGATGCTGCCCGACTGCATCGCTTACGACACCGCGCGGACCGGCAAGCGGCAGGCGGGGGTGTTCACCGGGGTGTGGACCGCGGGGGAGACCCTGGGCCTGGCGCTGGGGCCGTTCATCTTCGGCATCGTGCTCCAGCTCTTCGGTTACATCTCCACCACCGCAGGTGAGACGGTCGCGCAGAGCGATCTCGCGAAGACGGGAGTGCTGCTCGGGTTCACCGTGGTGCCGGGTCTTATCGTGGGCATCGCGCTGGTGCTGCTGCGCGGGTACGACCTCGGCGGCGACCCGGCCGTCACCGAGAACCGCGAACCGCTGCCCGCGGCGGCTCCGGCCAGCTAGCTCCACATCTCGCGGACAGACCTCAGGGGAGGGTGCACGCCACATGTTCGTGCAGCAGGTTCAGCGGTTCCACCAGCTCATCCTCGGCCAGGATGTGAACTCCGCGCTGGCCGCGGTGGCACCGCTGGTGCAGGCCGCGCGGCTCGCCCCGGCGCACGAGCTGACCCCGGCGGTGACCCACCTCGCCCCGGCCATCGGGGCGGCGCCGATCCCGTTCGTCGCGGCCACCGCGGCCACCGCCGCGGGCGCGCTGGTCGAGCTGGGCGGCTCGCCCGGCCCGCTCACCCGGATCGTGCTGGAGCGCCTCGGCAGCGCGCTGACCGGCACGCACGCGTTCATCGACGCCTGGCTGGCGTACGGCGGCGGCCGGCCGCTGCCGGAGCGCACGCAGATGGACATCACCGTGGCGACCGGACTGCTCGCCTCGCAGCTCGGCCCGGACCGGGCGATGCCGCTGGTCGCGGCGTGGCGCGACGCTCCGCACTGGGCGCTGGCCGCGGTGGCCTGCCTGCACCACGCCGACGCGCGGGCCCAGCTCGGCGACCGTGCCCCCTGGACCGCGCAGGTCGACCCGCTGCACTCGGCCGCGCCCGCGTTCATGCGGCTCATCCTCGCGCTGCGCATCATCGACGAGCACCTGCTGGTGCTGCACCGGCCGACCCGGCGCGGGGCGATGGTGTTCGTCAGCGGCGTGGCCGACAACTTCCAGCTGCAGACGCTGCTCGCCGACGCGCTCATCGGCGCGGGCCTGGTGCAGGGCAAGCGGCCCGACGCCCGCTGGGTCAGCGCGTTCCAGCACGGGCCGGACGGCACCGTGCTGGAGCATGTGGACGACGCCTTCCACCTCACCGACGCGACCGGCGCGACCATGCGCAACGAGGCCGGCCCGGCCGACATCGCCGTGGTCAGCGGCTCGCGCATCCTGGTGCTGGACGACGCCCGCTACAGCCGCCACTGGCGGCCGGGCCGCCGTTTCCCGATCACCGCGCAGGTCCGCGTCGACCGCATCCTGACCCAGGAGGAGGTCGAGGCGTGGTTGGGCTACGTCCCGCCGGTGGCGTGACGAGGACGCGCTGGGTCCGATCCGCCCGCAAGGTTTAGGCTTGCCGGTATGGCCCTGCCCGCGGTGCTCGGAGATCCGATCAAGTTCGTGCTGAACTGGGGTCGGCGCTACTCGCTGTGGGTGTTCAACTTCGGGCTGGCCTGCTGCGCGATCGAGTTCATCGCCAGCAGCATGGGGCGGCACGACTTCATGCGGCTGGGCGTGATCCCGTTCGCGCACGGCCCCCGCCAGGCCGACCTGATGGTCGTGTCGGGCACGGTCACCGACAAGATGGCCCCGGCCATCAAGCGGCTGTACGACCAGATGCCCGAGCCGAAGTACGTCATCTCCTTCGGCGCGTGCAGCAACTGCGGCGGGCCGTACTGGGACTCGTACTCGGTGACCAAGGGCGTGGACCAGATCATCCCGGTGGACGTGTACGTGCCCGGCTGCCCGCCCCGCCCCGAGGCGCTGCTGCACGGCATCCTGCGCCTGCAGGAGAAGATCGCCGCCGAGCAGTCCGGGTTCGGCGGCGTGCACCGCCCCGACCCGGCCGCGCTGACCGCCCCGATCGTGTCACCACCTGCCTGACCTGTCCTGTTTCTGCCGCCGCACGTTGCGACGGCGCGTTAGCGTCCACCCATGACGCGATCCGAGCAGATCCTGGATGTGCTGGTCACCGAGTTCGGGCCGCTGATGACGGCGGAGCCGGCCGCGTTCCGCCGCAAGTTCCGCAAGATGGCGTCCAGCGCGTTCGCGTTCTACCGCGGCAGCGCGTCGCTGTTCTACGCCGACATGACCGGGCAGTACGCCGACGACACGTTCCTGACCCCGCAGACCAGCCGGGTGTGGATCCACGGCGACCTGCACGCGGAGAACTTCGGCACCTACATGAACGCCGAGGGCGTGCTGGTCTTCAACGTCAACGACTTCGACGAGGCGTACGTCGGCCCGTTCCTGTGGGACCTGCGGCGGCTGTGCGCCAGCATCGCCCTGCTCGGTTACGCCAAAGCGCTGTCCGACGAGACCATCGGCTACCTGATCAAGGACTTCGCCGGGGCTTACCTGGCCGAGTTGCGCGCGATCGCGCTCGGCGGCGACGACGCCATCGGCTCGCTGACCCTGTCCACGACGACCGGCCCGCTGCACCGGGTGCTCCAGCAGGCCCGCCTGAACACCCGGGTGGACCTGCTGCAGGGCATGACCGTCATCGACCGGTACGAGCGGCGCTTCGTCGAGCGCGAGGGCGTGTTCCGGATCGACACGCCGACCCGGGCCGCGGTGGAGGAGGCCTTCCGCGGCTACCTCGGCACGCTCAACCCGCACCACGCGCACAACGGCCACACCGGCGTCGAGCGCACCATCAAGGACGTGGTGCTGCGCAAGGGCGTGGGCATCGGCTCGGCGGGGCTGCCGTCGTACAGCCTGCTGCTGGAGGGGCACACCCAGGCGCTGGAGAACGACGTGGTCGTCTACATGAAGCAGGCGCAGACCCCGGCCGTGGCCCGGCACATCGACGACGCCCGGGTACGCGGCTACTTCCTGCACCAGGGCCATCGCACCGCCGAGTCGCAGCGCGCCCTGCAGGCCGCCGCCGACGCCTGGCTGGGCTACACCGAGCTGGACGGGGTCGGGCAGCTCGTCGCCGAGGTCTCGCCGTACGCCGCCGACCTGGACTGGTCCGACGTCAACGAGCCCGACGAGCTGGTCAGCGTGGTGCGCGAGCTGGGCCGCGCGGTGGCCCGCATGCATTCGGTCGCCGACGACGAGTCGAGCCACGACCTGGTCGACTTCTCCACCGAGGAGGCGATCGTGGCCGAACTCGACCGGGACGAGGCGGGATTCGTCGGCGGCCTGGTCGAGTTCGCGCACGCGTACGGCGCCCAGGCCCGCGGCGACCACCAGCTCTTCGTCGATCTGTTCCGCAACGGCGCGATCCCGGGCGTGTGACGCCGCGGTCTCAGCAGTCTGCCGGCGGCACCAGGTAGTGGCGCAGGAAGACGCCCGTGGTGCGGCCCGGCGCCCACGACGGCAGGTCGAGGTGCTCGCCACGGGGGAACGTGTCGGGCAGCGTCGGGAGGCTGCCGAAGGAGAAGTAGCGATCGCCGGGGCAGCCGTACTCGCCGCCGAGCCGGCGGGTCCGGGTCGGCGACGCGGCGGTGAGCACGAAGTCGTCGCCGCCGGTGTACATCTGCACCTCCGCGTCGTAGGTGCGGTAGGACGCCCAGCTCACGTGGATCGCCCAGCCCTCGCAGAGCCGGTCCAGGTCGGCCGGGGCGATGCTGAACGTGATCGAGGCAGGGGCGGGCGTCGCCGCATTGGTGATCTGCGGGATCACGATGTCCACGCAGGCGGGCGGCGGCGGTGAGGGGGACGGGGAGGGGCTGGCGCCCGGGTCCGGGTTCACCACCGGCTGCCCGGTCGGCCGTGGCGTCGTTCCGGGTGACGGCGAGCCACCCGGGCCCGGTGACGGCACGGGGGTCGTCGACGGCAGGGCCGTCGGCGTCGCCGCGGGCCAGGACGGCGAGGCCGACGGGTCGACGGTCGGGCCCGTGGACGGGGTCGGCAGCAGCGGCGGCACCGGCGAGGTGGACCGCGGGATGAGGTTCGTGCCGAGGACGAGCGCCAGCGCCAGCACCACGGCCAACCCCGACACCCGCGTGACCCGGCGTCGCCGCAGCGTCCGGCGGGCGGCCTCGTGACCGGGGGGGCGCACGTGCGGCAGAGCGGCTCGGCCGGCGTCGGCGAGCAGGCGGCGTAGGTCGTCAGACACGGTCGACCTCCTCCGGGGCCAGCTCGGACAGCCGGTCGGCGAGGGTGGTCCGGGCCCGGTGCAGCCAGGACTTCACGGTGCCCTCGGCCACGCCGATCATCGCAGCGATCTCCGCGATCGGCAGATCCTCCAGATAGTGCAGGATCACCGCCTGTCGCTGGCGGGTGGGCAGGTCGGACAGCGCGGCCACGATGGCCACCCGGTCAGGTTCGGGGCCCGGCGCGGGCTCTTCGCGGTGCCCGCGGGAGGCGAGTTCGAGACCACGGCGCACGCGCCGCCAGCGGCTGGTGGCGATGTTCCAGGCGACCCGGCGCACCCACGCGGCCGGCTCGTCGTACGTGGACACGGTCGACCATCGGGCCAGCGCACGGATCATGGCTTCCTGCACCACGTCCTGGGCTTCGGCAAGGTCCCCGGTGTACACGTACAGCGCGGCGGCGAGCTTCTGGAACGACGCGCTGTAGAACTCCGCGAACTCGCGGTGTTCGGTCACGGGCAGCTCCAGGGGTGTCAGAAATCCGCCGCAGCATAGCGGGTCTGATCAAAGGCCCCGCAGGGCCGTTCGGACGGTCGCCGCCGGTGAGGTGGGGCATGGTGGGCGGTCGCGGGCATAGGATGCCGGGCATGACGCCGGAGGAGATCGGAGCGCGCCTGGCGGAGGCCGTCGCGGGCGCACAGGCGGGCGTGTCGGGCGGCGGACCGTACGCCCGCGCGGTCGTCGACGTGCCCGCCGGATCCTGGCTGCCCGCGTTGACCGCCGCGCGCGACGAGCTGGGCTGCGACTTCTTCGACTGGCTGTCGGCCGTGGACGAGCTGGACGCGGGCTACGACGTGGTCGCGCACCTGTGGTCGACGAGCGCCCGGCACGGCGTGCTGGTGCGCACCCGGGTGCCGGTGGACGGGGCGTCGCTCGCGTCGGCCGTGGACGTGTACCCCGGCGCGGCGTGGCACGAGCGGGAGACGTACGAGATGTTCGGCATCGGGTTCCCCGGCCCGCTGGAGCCGCTGCTGCTGCCTCCCGAGTTCGAGGGCCACCCGCTGCGCAAGAGCTTCGTGCTGGCCAGCCGGGTCGCCAAGCCGTGGCCCGGGGCCAAGGAGCCGGGCGAGTCGGAGACCGGCTCCAAGCGCCAGGCGATCCGCCCGCCGGGCGTGCCCGCGCCGGGGGAGTGGGGTCCGACGGCATGACCTGGGAATTGATCTTGAGGGTGGCGCTGGTGGCGGTGGCGTTTTTGACGCTGCCGCTGCTGGTCGGCCAGACCGAGCACAAGGTGATGGCGCACATGCAGGCCCGGCTGGGCCCGATGTACGCGGGCGCGTTCCACGGCTGGGCGCAGCTGATCGCCGACGGTGTGAAGTTCGCGCAGAAGGAGGACGTGACCCCGCGCGCCGCGGACGGCCCCGTGTTCCGGCTCGCGCCCGCCGTGGCGCTGCTGCCGTACCTGCTGGTGCTGCTGGTCATCCCGCTCGGGCCCGGTGACCTGGTCGGGCAGCAGCTCGACGTGGGCCTGTTCTTCGTGCTGGCCGTCGTCGGCGTGGGCGTGATCGCGGTGCTCATGGCGGCGTGGGCCTCGGCCAACAAGTACTCGCTGCTGGGCGGCCTGCGCGCGGCGGCCCAGCTGCTCGGGTACGAGCTGCCGTTCGTGCTGTCGGCGGCGAGCGTCGCGATGGCCGCGGGCACGCTCAGCCTGCCCGGCATCGTGGCCGCGTGGGAGCCGTGGTGGCTGCTGTGGCAGCTGCCCGCGACGATCGTCTTCTTCGTGTCGGGGCTGGCCGAGATCCGCCGCCCCCCGTTCGACATGCCGATCGCCGACTCCGAACTGGTCTTCGGCTACATGACCGAGTACACCGGCCTGCGCTTCGCGTTCTTCCTGCTCGCCGAGTACGTCGGCATCGTGGTCATCTCGGCGCTGACCGCGGCGCTGTTCCTCGGCGGCTGGCACGGCCCGTGGGCCGAGTCGGTCGGCTGGTTGTGGATGCTGCTCAAGACCGGCGCGGTGGCGTTCGTCGTGATCTGGCTGCGGGTCTCCTGGCCCCGGCTGCGCGAGGACCAGCTGCAGCGCCTGTGCTGGCTGGTCCTGGTGCCCCTGGCACTGGCCCAGCTGGTGCTGACCGCCGGCGTCCGCGTGGCGCTGAGCTGACCTGCTACTCGCGTGGTGACTCCTCAAACGGCAGGATGAGAGACATGAGCGAGCGCAGCGAGCGAATCATGAGCACAGTTACTCGTGCCGCCGACGAGCGCAGCGAGGAGAAGGCATGAGCATTCCGGGTGCGGGACTCGGCAAGGGTCTGGCGGTCACGCTGAAGACCCTGGTGACCCCGTCGACGACGCAGCAGTATCCGGACGTGGCCCCCGAGCTGCCGCCGCGCTCCCGGGGCGTGATCGCCCTGCGCGAGGAGAACTGCACGGTGTGCATGCTGTGCTCGCGCGAGTGCCCGGACTGGTGCATCTACATCGACTCGCACAAGGAGGAGGTCGTGGTGCCGGGCGCGGCCCGCCCCCGGCAGCGCAACGTCCTCGACCGGTTCGACATCGACTTCTCCCTGTGCATGTACTGCGGCATCTGCATCGAGGTGTGCCCGTTCGACGCCCTCTACTGGTCGCCGGAGTTCGAGTACGCCGAGTACGACATCCGCGACCTGATGCACGACAAGGACCGGCTGGGCGAGTGGATGGCCACCGTGCCGCCGCCGCCCCCGCACGATCCGCTCGGTGAGCCGTCGAAGGAGGAGACCGCCGTGGCCAAGCGCGCGAGCGCCTCGTGACGTTGCAGGACGTGCTGCTGTCGGTGGCCGGCCTGGTCGCGGTGGCGGGTGGGCTCGCGGTGGTGACCACCAAGCAGCTGGTACGGGCCGGCCTGTGGCTGGTCGTCGCGCTGGGCGCGGTCGCCGTGGAGTTCCTGCTGCTCGGCGCGGAGTTCGCGGCCTGGGTGCAGGTGCTCATCTACGTCGGCGCGGTGGTCGTGCTGCTGCTGTTCGCGGTGATGCTGACCCGCGCGCCGATCGGCCGCAGCACCGACCTGGACCGCCCGGCCCTGCCTGCGGCGCTGGTCGGCGCGGCCTCCGGGCTGGGCCTGTCGGCGCTGTTCATCGCCGTGTTCGGGCAGTTCCGGGTCACCCCGCCCGCGGTCGGCACGGCCGAGCGCATCGGCGGGTCGATCTTCGACGACTGGGTGCTGCCGTTCGAGGTGCTGTCGATCCTGCTGCTGGCCGCGCTGGTCGGCGCGATCGTGCTGTCGCGCCCGTCCGCCCCGCCGGCCGACACTCTGCCCGACGCGGTCGCGCAGGGGAGCAGCCGATGATCCGTCCGGTGATCCCGCTGGTGACCGCGGCGCTGCTGTTCGGGCTCGGCGCGTACGGCGTGCTGCGGCGGCGCAACGCGGTGCTGGTGCTGATGTCGGTCGAGCTGATGCTCAACGCGGTGAACCTGATCCTGGTCACCGGCGACACCCTGCGCGAGCAGGTGACCGGCCAGGTGTTCGCGCTGTTCGTCATCGTCATCGCGGCGGCCGAGGTGGGCGTCGGCCTGGCGCTGGTGCTGCGGCTGTTCCGGCTGCGCCAGGACATCAACACCGACCAGGTGGCGCTCGACGACGAGCCGCGCGCCGCCGCGCCGTCCGAGGAGCCCGCGCTCGCGCAGGCCGGGGAGCAGGCATGATCGCGACTCTGGTGCTCGCTCCGCTGGTCTGCGGGCTGGTCGGGCTGCTGCTGCCGATGCGCAACCGGCCGCTGGGCGCGGCCCTGGGCATCGCCGGTGCGGCGGTCAGCCTGGCGCTGACGGTGCTGCTGCTGGCCGACGGCACGCGGGGCGAGTTCTCGGCGACCTGGGTGCGCTTCGGTGACCTCGGGGCGACGCTGACCGCGCTGGTCGACACCCGCGCGCTGCTGATGTCCCTGGCGGTCGGCGTGGTCGCGCTGTGCGTGCAGGTGTACTCGGTGGGCTACCTGGCCGGGGACGGGCGCTACGGCCCGTACGCCGCGCAGATCTCGATCTTCACCGGCGCGATGCTGACCGTGGTGTTCTCCGGCGACCTGATCTCCCTGCTGATCGGCTGGGAGGTGATGGGCGCCTGCTCGTACCTGCTCATCGCGCACGACCGCACGCTGCCCGAGGCGCCCGCCGCCGCGGTGAAGGCGTTCCTGGTCACCCGGGTCGGCGACGTCGGCTTCCTGCTCGGCATCGTGCTGCTGGGCGTCACCGCGGGCAGCTTCCGGATCACGGAGGTGCTGGCGGCCGTCCCGGCGATGTCCGGCGCGACGGTGACCACGGCGGCCCTGCTGCTGCTCGCCGGGGTGGCCGGCAAGAGCGCGCAGTTCCCACTGCACACCTGGTTGCCCGACGCGATGGCCGGCCCGACGCCGATCTCGGCGCTCATCCACGCCGCCACCATGGTCGCCGCCGGTGTGTACGTGGTAGCCCGCCTTTTCCCTGTTTTCGCGGCTTCCCCGACGGCGCTGGCCGTGATGGCGGCCATGGCCGGGATCACGCTGCTGCTCGGCGCGCTGGCCGCGACCGCCGCCGACGACATCAAACGCGTGCTGGCCTGGTCGACGGTGTCGCAGCTCGGCTACATGATGGCCGCGCTGTCCGCGAAGGCCGTCGACGCGGCGATGTTCCACCTGCTGGCCCACGCCGCGTTCAAGGCGCTGCTGTTCCTGTGCGCGGGTTCGGTGATCCACGCGGTGGGCAGCAACCTGATGTCGCGCATGGGCGGGCTGCGCAAGGACATGCCACTGACCTTCTGGACGATGACCATCGGCCTCGGCGCGCTGGTCGGCCTGCCGCCGTTCGTGGGCTTCTTCAGCAAGGAGGCCGTCGTCGGCGCGCTGCACACCCAGCCCGCGCTGTGGCTGGCCGCGCTGCTCGGCGTCGCGCTCACCGCCTGGTACTCCACCCGCCTGTGGCTGCTGACCTTCTTCGGCCCGGCCCGCGACAGCGCGGTGCACGCGCACGAGCCCGGCTGGGCCATGCGCGCCCCGCTGCTGCTGCTCGCCGTGCCCGCGGCGGGCCTGGGCATCGGCGCGCTGGTCGCCGACTACGAACTGGCCCACCTGGGCGTCGAGCTGGTGCTGCCACTGGTCCTGGCCGTGCTCGGCGTGGCCGCCGCCTGGTGGGGCTGGCGTCGCGCCGACGCCGGTGACCCGGCGGCGGTGCTCGGCCAGGCCGGACCGTTCCTGGCGAGCGGCCTCGGCCTGGACACGGTGCAGGACACCCTCGTGGTCCGGCCGGTGCGGGCCCTGTCGAAGGCGGTCACCGCGGTCGACGTGTCCGGCGTGGACGGTGCGGTCAACGGCCTCGGCCGGGCGACCGCCGGGGCCGGAGCCGGGCTGGCGGCCTGGCATCGCGCGGCGCTGCCCCGGGCGCTGGCCGGGGTGCTGATCGGCGCGGTGCTGGTGACGGTGACGGCGGTGGTGTTCGCATGAGCGAGGACTTCGAGGTGGCGGCATGAACACTTCCGCGTTGCTGCTGATCGGGTCGTTGGCGGTGCCGCTGGTCGGCGCCGTCGCCGCGCTGCTCGTGCGTGGTCGCGGCGGCACGATCGTGGCGACCGTCGGTGCCGCGCTCACCCTGCTGCTGACCGCGCCGCTGGTGCTCGGCCGGGAGACCGCCCGGCCATCCGGGCTGTGGCACGAGGTCGACAAGCCATGGGTGCCCGACCTGCAACTGCGGCTGCACCTGGGCGTGGACGGCATCTCGTACCCCCTGGTCGTGCTGACCGCGTTGCTCACCCTGCTGTGCTGCGGCTACCTGCTGTGGCAGCGGCCGGAGCGGGCCAACCAGCTCGCCGCGCTGCTGCTGGTGATCGAGGTAGGCATCCTCGGCACCTTCCTCGCCGTCAACCTGGTGCTGTTCTTCCTCGCGTTCGAGGTGGTGCTGCTGCCGATGGCGGCGGTCATCGCGGGCTGGGGCGGCCCGGCCCGGCGCGCGGCGGCACTGAAGTTCGCGCTCTACACGCTGGCCGGGTCGGTGCTGCTGCTGGTCGGCGTGGTCGCCGTGGTGACGCAGACCGGCACCGCCGACATCGCCCGGCTCACCACCGAGCAGGGCCTGCTGTCGCACGACGCCCAGCTGTGGATCTTCGGGCTGTTCGCGGTCGCGTTCGCCGTGAAGAGCCCGCTGTGGCCGCTGCACACCTGGCTGCCCGACGCGCACACCGAGGCCCCGACCGTCGGCAGCGTCATCCTGGCCGGGGTGCTGCTGAAGATGGGCACGTACGGCCTGATCCGGGTCGGGGTCGGCGTGACACCGGAGGGCGCCGCGGCGTTCGCGCCCGCGCTGGGCGTGCTCGCGGTCGCCGCGATCCTGATCGGGTCACTGGTCTGCCTGTCCCAGACCGAGGTCAAACGCCTCATCGCGTACT
Source organism: Catellatospora aurea (assembly GCF_042663325.1). NCBI lineage: Bacteria > Bacillati > Actinomycetota > Actinomycetes > Micromonosporales > Micromonosporaceae > Catellatospora > Catellatospora aurea. The sequence goes on along the minus strand of NZ_JBHTAC010000007.1, from coordinate 59,904 downwards.
CCTCCGTCGGGCACATGGGTTTCGTGCTGCTCGGCATCGCCACCCTCAACGAGATTGGCCTGCAGGCCGCGCTGATCGGCAACATCGCCCACGGCCTGCTCACCGGCCTGCTGTTCTTCCTGGCCGGCGCGATCAAGGACCGGGCGCACACCGGCCTGCTCGCCGACCTGGGCGGGTTGCGCGAACGCCAGCCCTGGCTGGCCGGCGTGCTCGGCTTCGCCGCCCTCGGCAGCCTCGGCCTGCCCGGCCTCGCCGGGTTCTGGGGCGAGGCGTTCGCCGTGGTCGCCGCCGTGCGGCGGGACGGCACGCTGTGGACCGTGCTGGCGGTGCTGGCCGCGATCGGCGGCGCGCTGACCGCGGCGTACCTGCTGCGCCTGCTGCGCCGGGTCAGCCACGGCCCGCAGGCGGCGGCGCTGGCGGGCGCACCCGAGGCCCGCGTCCCGGAACTGGTCGCCTGGTCGCCGCTGGTGGCCCTGGCACTGCTGCTCGGCGTGATGCCGATGCTGGTGCTGGGCATGTCCGCCGACGCGGTGGCCGCACTGACGAGAGCGGTGGCGCCGTGAACCTGCAACTGATGCTGCCCCTGCTGGTCGCCGCCGGGACCGCCCTCGCGGTGCTGGTGGTGGATCTGATCACGCAGCCGCGCTGGCGCTGGCCGCTCGGCGTCGGACTGCTCGGCGCACTGGCGACCGCCGTGACCGCGGCCTTCACCGAGCCGCGCCAGATCGGCACCTTCTGCGCCGGTCTCGCCGCCCCCGGCAGCGACGCGATCATGCCGGTGGACTGCGCGCTCGTCTTCGACTCCCGGGCCCGCCTGGTGGCGGTGCTGGTGGCGGCGCTGACCGTCGGCGCACTGCTGCTCTACGTCCCGGCGCTGCGCCGCGGCGACGCCCCCGCGGGCGAGACGGTCTTCCTGTTCGCGTGCGCGATGACCGGCGGCGTCGCCCTCGCCTCCGCGGGCGACCTGATCACCCTGATCGTGGCGCTGGAGACACTCACCATCCCGCTGTACGCCCTGGTGGCGCTGCACCGGCGGCGGGCGGGCGAGGCCGCGGCGGCCGCGGTGACCTTCTTCGCCAACAGCGTCGCCGCGACCGCGGTGACCCTGCTCGGCGCGGCGCTGCTCTACCTCGCCTCGGGCACCGTGCAGCTGCGCGGCCTGGTCTCCGCGCCGCTGTTCGCCACCGGGCAGTGGCGTCCCGTCGCGCTCACCGGCCTTGCGCTGATCCTGGTCGGCCTCGGCTTCAAGGTCGCCGCGGCGCCCTTGCACGCCTGGGCCCCGGCCACCTACGAGGGCGCGCCCGTGCCCGTCGCCGCGTTCCTGTCCACCGCCTCGAAGCTGGGCGGCGTGGTGGCGATCCTGATCGTCGTCGACGGCGTGCTGGCCACCGGCGCGGCCGGCGACGACCGCAGCATGTTCATCACCGCCGGCATCACCCTGGCCGTGCTGGCCGCCCTGTCGATGCTGATCGGCACCCTGGTCGCCCTGCGCCAGCGGCGCACCGTACGCCTGCTCGCCTGGTCCTCGATCGCGCAGGCCGGGTTCATCCTCGCGCCGCTGGGCGGGCTCACCGGGCTGGCGCTGGCCGGTCAGGCCGACGGGCTGCTCGACGCCGCGCTCGAGTACACCGTCTTCTTCCTGGTCCTGGAGCTCGCCGCGTTCAGCGCGGTGGTGGCGCTGCGCCCGGACGCGGCGGACGGCGGCAGCCTGGCCGACCTGCGCGGCCTCGGCCGCACCGCGCCCTGGCGGGCCGCCGCGCTGACCTTCGCCCTGGTTGGCCTGGCCGGCCTGCCACCGATGCTGGCCGGCCTCTTCGCCAAGATCACGGTGATCCAGGCGCTGCTGCGCGTCGACTCCTACCGGCTCGCCCTGCTGGTCGCCCTGGTCTCCGTCATCGGCCTAGCCGTGTACTGGCGACCCGTCGCGGCGCTCTACGGCGCGGCCGACGGGTCCGATGCCGGCCCGGCCGCCCGCGTGGCGTGGGCCCCCGTCGCGGCCCTCGGCCTGGCCACCGCGGCGGGGCTGCTGCTGACCATCGATCCGCAACTGGTCTACAGCGTGGTCACCGCCTGGCGGTGACCACGCTGCGGCCGCGGTCCGGCGCTCGAGCGCGCCCGGCCCGCGTGAGCGATGCGTCGTGTGCGCCGCCATATCGATTTTGATGTGGCCACATCAAAATCGATATGAACCGCCGTCCCGAGTGACCCTGCCGCGAGGCGGCTGATCTGCCTTGAACCGGGCAAGCCACTCACAACGGATAACATGAACTTTCAGCATGTTCACAGCCCGCAGCGGGAACGTGGATGCCAGGAGCACTGGTTGCACCAGATGCGCGGCACACCCACCGCGCCATTCGTGGAGGGAAGGCATGCACAGCCACAACGGCCTGAAGACGGCAGCCCTGCTGGGACTGCTGACAGCGATCATCCTCGGCATCGGCTACTGGTTCGGGGGCAGCACCGGCCTGTTCATCGCCGTCATCGTGTCGCTGCTCATGAACGGTGTGAGCTACTTCTTCTCCGACAAGCTCGCACTGCGCTCGATGCGCGCCCAACCGGTCAGCGAGGCCGATTTTCCCCAGCTCTACCAGATGGTGCGGGAACTTGCCCAGCAGGCCGGACAGCCCATGCCCCGCCTGTACGTCAGCCCGACCATGCAGCCCAACGCCTTCGCCACCGGCCGCAACCCGCAGCACGCGGCGGTCGCGGTCACCGAGGGCATCACCCGCATCCTCGACTACCGCGAACTGCGCGCCGTCATCGGCCACGAGCTGTCGCACGTCTACAACCGCGACATCCTCATCTCCAGCGTCGCCGGAGCGCTGGCCGGCATCATCACCATGCTGGCCAACCTCGCCTGGTTCATCCCGCTCGGCGGCGACGACGAGGACGGGCCCAACCCGCTGGCCCTGATGATGATGCTGATCCTCGGCCCGCTGGCCGCCACGATCATCCAGCTCGCCATCAGCCGCAGCCGCGAGTTCCAGGCCGACGCCTCGGGCGCGCAGCTGACGAACGACCCGCTGGCCCTGGCCAGCGCCCTCAAGAAGATCCACATGGGGGTGCAGCAGATGCCGCTGCCCGCCGACGGGCAGCTCGCCAGCTCCGCCCACCTGATGATCGACAACCCGCTGAAGGGCGGCGGCATCGCGTCGCTGTTCTCCACGCACCCGCCGATGGAGGAGCGGGTCCGGCGCCTGGAGGCCATGGCCGCCAGCTCCGGCCCCATCCAGTACATGCGCTGACGCAGCACCGAAAAGGCCCCGCCACACGGCGGGGCCTTTTCGTGTTCTCAACGTTTGGACCCCCGCGCTTCCGGGGCGTAACCAGCGCCTCGGACCCCCGCGAGGGCGGGACCAACGTACGACACCCGTACGACAGAATCGCGGAGCTGTGCCGGGATCCTGGCGCTGTCTGCGTTGATGCAGGTGAGGGCCGTGATCCCGGCGACTGCTACCGGTAGTTGGTGAATTGGAGGGCGACCTCGAAGTCGGCTCCCTTGAGCAGGGCGATGACCTCCTGCAGGTCGTCCTTCTTCTTGCCGGTGACCCGGAGCTGGTCGCCCTGGATCTGCGCCTGGACGCCCTTGGGGCCCTCGTCGCGGATCTTCTTGGAGATGGCCTTCGCCTTCTCCTGGTCGATACCCTGAATGATCTTGCAGTCGATCTTGTAGACCTTGCCGGAGGACTTCGGCTCGCCGGCGTCCAGCGACTTCAGGGAGATGTTGCGCTTGATCAGCTTCTCCTTGAAGACGTCGAGCGCGGCCCTCGCCCGGTCCTCGGTGTTGGCCTGGACGGTCACGCCCTCCTCGCCGGCCCAGGCGATGGATGCTCCCGTGTCACGGAAGTCGAACCGCGTGCCCAGCTCCTTCTCGGCCTGGTGCAGAGCGTTGTCCACCTCCTGCCGATCAACCTTGCTGACGATGTCGAACGACGGGTTAGCTGCCATGCGTACCGTTTTAGCAGATCCGGCGGCGCGCCGTGCCCATGGTCCAACCCGCTTGCACATCGCTGCGGGCGTACCGCTATCCTTAGCGAGCCAACATCGCGTGCGGTGCTGGCAGCGCTGTTACCAGGCGGGTTGCCCGAGCGGCCAATGGGAGCGGACTGTAAATCCGTCGCGAAAGCTACAGAGGTTCGAATCCTCTACCCGCCACCAGCAGCAGGAACGCGGTTCTGACCAGCAAGAACGGTCGGAGCCGCGTTTCGTTTGGGGGGCGGTTGAGTCCGGCTGAGTCCGGCCGTCTACGGCTGTTCACGGGAACATGACGGGAACACCTCCGGTGCTGGTGAGATTCTGATCAGGCCCGAACTGGCGCAGACCACCTACCGTTTGCCCATGGAATGGTTGCTGATCCCCGCCGGCGTGCTCGGACTGCTGATCGTGGTTATGGTGATCATCGGGGCGAGGCGTAACAAGCACCGTAGTCACCTCGATCCCGCTCGCGACGTGTACTTCGGCGACCGTGAACCGCGCCCACCGCACGGTCCGTTCGGCTCGAACACCGCCGGTTCCGGAGGCGGCAGCAGCTCATTGTGACGGCTGATCAGTCGTTCGTCCTCCCGTCCTCCGTCCAGCACTGGAGCTGATCCCCTCGGACCGGCGGGCTCTGCCTAAGCACAGTTCGGGGTCCGGAGTACCTGTCGAGGCTTCAAGATTTTTTCTGCGTAGCGGTTAGAGGCTGTCGGGTAACCGAGTGGTGACGTGAGGTTGCTTCGGTACACGCCGATGTTTGGTGCTCGACAAACGGAACGTCCCCGCCATGATCACGAAGTTGTGCGCAACGTTGACCTTGGCGGGGACGCCCGCAGAGCCTATCCGTCCAGCCTCACCGACGCGATGTGGGCTGTCCTCGAACCCTTGATGCCCGTGCGGGACCGCAGCCGCGGCGGCCGTCCGCGCAGGTGGGACGACCGGCTGATCCTCGACTCGATCCTGTTCGTGCTGCGCGGCGGCTGCCCCTGGCGGATGATCCCCCACGACCTGGCCCCGGCCGACGCCGCACACCGCTGGTTCACCGCCTGGCGCAAAGACGGCACCTGGGACCGCATCCACGACGAGCTCCGCGGCCGGCTGCGCCAACGCGCCGGCCGTGACCGGCACCCCACCGCGGGGATCATGGACTCCCAGACCGTCAAAAGCAGCGAAGGCGGCCAGCAGATCGGCTACGACCCGGGCAAGAAGACCACCGGCCGCAAACGGCATCTGGTCGTGGACACCATGGGGCTGCTACTGGTAGTCGCGGTGACCTCCGCGTCGGTCAACGACCGCCCCGGCGGCCGGATGATCCTTGCCCGGCTGGCCGCCGCGTTCACCAGTGTGGCCCTGGTCTGGGCCGATGCCGGGTACGCCAACAGCCGCGACGCCACGATGGTGGGCTGGGCCCGATCCGCCCTCGGCCTGGTCCTGCAGATCGTGCGCCGCCGCGACGACATCAAAGGTTTCGAGGTCCTGCCCCGGCGCTGGGTCGTGGAACGGACCTTCGGCTGGCTGATACGCAACCGGCGCCTGGCCCGTGACTACGAACGCCTGACCGCCAACGCCGAAGCGATGATCAAACTAGCGATGATCAGGCTCATGACCCGCCGCCTCGCAGGTCACACAGTCCGCTGGAGCAACGCCACCGAACGAGAAGCCGCCCGACGCCTCAACGCCGAACGGCTTCTCAACACGTGATCACTCGGTTACCCGACAGTCTCTTAGAAAAAATCTTGAAGCGGCAGGTGCGGAGTGGCCCCGGGCTGTGCTTACCTGTGGCGACTGGCCGAGGGGATCCGGCTGATCCCCGAGCGTCGGGCCGGGGTTTGGGGCGGAGCCCCAAGGTCTTCGCCTTGAAGGCGGTAGGTCGCGCAAGTGTCAGCGGCGGGAGCTACGAGGAGTAGCCCGGCATGAGTACGACAAATTGATCATAAAAATCATCTATAAATGATCTCCACTCCTATGATCATCCTGTCGACAAAAGATCAAATCCTATCGCTGAGCGGGCTCCCAAGCCTGATCACCTCCGGCACTCTGACGCTTCACCTCGCCGACCAGCGGCGCGGCGATAGCCGGCACGATCGACGAACGCTCTGATCAAGCGCTGACCTGCGGCTACCCGTTTCGCCTGGTAGCGGTCGTGTTTCCCATCGAAGTGCAGGCGGTTGCTGATTGGCTGCCGGGCTGGGCGCGGGCCGAAGGCATGAGCGCCAGGCCCAGCGTCCCGAGCCCGGCGCGGCGCGGCAGCGCCGCCTTGACCTCGTAGGGAAAGTTTTCGACACGCACCGATGGCATTCGGGTGCCGGCAGGGAAGCGGCGTGATCGGGATGCGGTGGGAGATCGCATGGCTGAACCGTTGCGGCTGCTGGTCTCGACGGTCGGTGTTGCGTCCGGGTGGTGTCGGTGTGGGCTCGTAGGCTGGTGTCGTCTCGCACCGCTCAGCGTTCCCCCTCCTGCCTGTTGTGGCTGGCGCTGGGGACCCTTGGTTAGGAGAATGGACGGATGACGACCGCTCCCACTCAGCGCGTGGAACGCCTGGAGGCTGCCGCCTTCCGGGCTGATCGTGACATCGCTGCGGTCAATGACCAGCTTGAAGCGGTGAACGGCCGTCTGGACCTGCTGTCCGGCGCGGTCAGTGAGCTGTCTGGTGACGTGCGGGAGCTGCGCACGGACGTGACCGAGCTGCACGGCAAGGTCGATCGCATCGCGGTCAAGCTCGGCACCGTTGAGGACAAGCTCGGCGCTGTTGAAGGAAAGCTGGCCGGCGTCGAGACGACGATGGCATCTCAGGGCGCGCTGCTGGCCGCTATCGCGCAGAAGCTCGGTGTGGAGACGGCCTGACGGAGCGAGCTGTCGACCAACGCAGACGGGACCCCGAGGGGTCCCGTTTCTGCATGGTCCTCACACCTCGGCGTCGCTTCGCTGAGCTTCCAAGGTCCGTCGCGCCTGCGGCCACTCTTCAGCGGTCACGCTGAGCGTTCGATAAATTGCTCATAAATGGATCAGAGTGCATCCGGAGCCGGCAGTGAGCCTAAAAGATCGCCTCTCGGACTGGGTCGATGCCGATGGGGCTGCGTACAGTCTTGCTCTTGAGCTGGGCGTATTTGACCAAGGCATCCCCTTTGGGGAAGTGAAGTACCTGTTCTGGACGGTCAACCCGGTGGGAGACGGGCTCCATGCGGCGTTGCTTGTGCTTGTCGAGGCGGGTGTGCTGGAGATGCGTGACGATCACGCCTTCAGGTGGAGTCCGGGCTTCGCGGTGAAGGCGGTTCAGACGCTGCGGGAGTCTGCGGAAGGCTAGGCCGCGCTGCGGTCGGGCTGTCCGGTCGTCCGGTCGATGTCGATGAGCAGAACCCGGTGTCCACTCCCGGGGTGGGACCTCATGCAGAGGCTCGAATCCTGCTCGCGGTGCCTGCGCGGTGATCGGCGGAAAAGGCTATCTGTGCAGATCACGGTCAGTAGCGTGAGTACCGCACGCGCCGTGCCCGGTGCCGCGCGGCGCGCATCACATCGGACGGTCACCGAACGGTGAGCCGAACATGATCGTGATCGTGGATATGCCTGGGTGGAGAACCGCGTCTGTCCGTAACGGGTGGGCGGTGGAGCCGCTCAAGTTCGCGCGGTTCCCGAGCGGGACGCTGGACTCCGTCAGCCTCGTCGGCACCGCGCCGAATGCGGAGGAGGGCAAGGCCTACCTGTTCGATGTCCGGTACGCCAAGTCGGCACCGGCCGATGTCGTGGAGGCCATGGGTGGTGACCCGTGGACGGGCATCACTCGCGGAGCGTCGTACATCCAGCACGGGAATTTCCAGGTCGGGCACGTCTTCGGGCTGGACCAGGGCCGCAGCCTGAAGCTGGACGGGGCGAAGCAGGAGTTCAGAGTGCTCGCCCAGGAGGTACGCCCCGACGCGGAGTTCAAGGGGCGTAACCCGATGGCCATCTTGAGCGCGGCCCGGGATCGACGGAACTACGTCGGTGAAGCGTTATCGCCGGAGTCGGCACCACCACGCTGCACTGAGCAAGTGCTGCGATAGGTGCACGCCGGCATCGGCCGGCGCTGCCGATTCCGCTTTGGGATGTGGCGGCGACGGGTTAATTGGGGCGACAAGCGTCGTACCGTACCCAGACAATCCCCGCGTGACGCTCTCCGCCCTTCTCGGCCGTGCCCGCCCCCCGTCGCCCCTGGCGGGCCGCCTGTCCGTGCAGTCGCTGCTGTTCGCGCTCGGCGAGGGCACGTTCATGACCGGATCGGCGGTGTTCTTCACCAAGATCGTCGGACTGTCCGCCGCCCAGGTTGGTCTCGGCCTGACCCTCGCCGGCATCGCCGCCTTCCTCGCCGCGGTGCCGATGGGCAAGCTGGTCGACCGGTACGGGCCGAAGAAGATGTGGGCGGTCAGCGCTGCCGGGCAGGCGGCGATGTTCGCGGTCTGGCCGTTCATCACCGACTTTCAGGGCTACGTGCTCATGGCCGTCGGCATGGAGGTGATCGGCGCGCTCGGTGCCGCGGCGTACGGGGCGTACACGATCGACGTGCTGCCGCCGGACGAGCGGGTGAAGTCACGCGCCTACATGTACTCCGCGCTCAACCTCGGCTTCACCCTCGGCTCGGTGATGGGCGGTATCGCGCTCGCGTTCCAGTCCAACGCGGTGCTGCACGCGCTGCCCTGGTTCACCGCCGCGGTCTTCCTGGTCAACGCCGCTGCCGTCACCCGGCTGCCCAAGGCTTCGCACGACGAGCGCACCCCGGAGGACCGCAAGCTGCGCATCCCCGGCCCGGGTCCGCTGCGCAACCCGGGCTGGCTGCTCACCAACTTCTTCAGCGGGGTGTTCTGGACCAACCAGGTGCTGCTGAACGTCGTCATTCCGCTCTGGCTCGTAGAGCAGACCGACGCGCCGCGGGTGCTACTGGCCTTCCTGTTCGGCACCAACACCGTGATGTGCATCTTCCTGCCGATGGTCACCTCGCGCGGCGTCAAGGATCTGCCGACCGCCCTCAAGGCGATCCGGCTGTCGTCGACCTTCTTCGTGCTCTCCTGCCTGATCACGCTCGCGACGCACGACACCGTCGGCTGGGTGACGATCGCCCTGGTCTGGCTGGGCCACGTCACCGTGACGGGGGCCGAGCTCTACCTGTCGGCGGCGAGCTGGTCCTTCGAGGCCGAGCTGATGGACCCGCGCCAGCGCGGCGCCTATCAGGGCGCGGCCGAGCTGAGCGGCACCCTCGGCAAGGTGTGGGCGCCGGCGGCGTACACCTTCCTCGCGTTGAGCTGGGGTGCGGCCGGTTGGCTGGTGATCGCGGGCATCATCCTGCTCGCCACCGTCGCGATCCACCCGTCGACCCGGCTGGCCCGGCGGTTCCTGGAACGGCACGTGCCCGCGGACGCGCTGGCCGACGCCCGCGCCTCCGGTGGCGATGCCGACGAAGGCGCCGGTGCGCCGTCACCCGGTCCGGCCGACGTGTCGCCGCCGGAGCCGGTCGGCAGCCGCTAGGCGTGCTGCCGCTTGGTGGAACAGCCGGTCAGTCGGGGGTCTGGCCGGAGGGCCGCCGCCGGGCGAAGGTCCGGCCGCCGAGGTAGGCCAGGCCGACGACGAGCAGGGCGGCGGCGGCGAACAGGAACAGGATTTCAGGGACGCTGAAGTTCTCGAACACCCCGCGAGGATAGGGGTAAGGGGCCGAGCGTGCAGCCCCGGATCGGACGAACGTATGAGTTCGTCGATGCGTGCGTGCCACCCGGCCGTGGAAGCCGGGTCGGGACGGCCTCGATCAGGGGACCTGGCCTGCGGCGATGACTGCGGCGGTGGGCATCGCGAGTCGGCCGTCCGCGTCGGGATGGGCAGCCACGGTCCCGGGTGAGTTCAGCTCCTCGGCGACCAGTGGCACCTGCCGCAGGCGGCGCTCGTGTTCGTCGAAGGGTGTCGTCACCGGCGGCTGCTGTCCCGCCACTCGGCGGCGAGCAGCGAGTAGACCTGCGCGTCGTGCTTCACGCCCTGGTACGGGAAGGCTTCGCGCAGCACGCCGTCGAGGGTCATGCCCAACCGCTTTGCGCAGGCGATGCTGCGTGCGTTGCCGGGCACGGTGCGCCACTCGATGCGGTTGATGCCGCGCTCGTCGACCGCCCAAGCGATCATGCGCGTGGCGGCGCGGGTGATCAGGCCGCGTCCCTCGGCGTGCGGGGCGAGCCAGACGCCGATCTCGGCGGTGGAGAAGCGGACGTCGAACGTGCGGAAGAGGGTGCCGCCGACCAGTTCGCCGTCGAGCCAGATCCCGTAGATGCGGCCGCCGTCGCGGGCGGCCTCGTCGGCGTATCGCTGCAGCCAGGCCCGGGTCAGCGGCTCGTCGGTGAGGGCGACGGACCAGGGCAGCCAGGGCGCGAGATGGGCGCGGTGCCGCTCGATGAAGGCCGCGAACTGCTCGGCGTAGGCGGGTTCGAGGGCGCGCATCTCGGCGTTGTCGGTGAGGCGATGGGTCAGCACGGGGGCTCCAGTCTCGCGTACCAAACGTTTGTTATGTATTTTGGCGTAGCGTAGCCGATGGACCAGAGGAGTGGCGATGCCCGCACGCGGTGACCATGACGCTCGGCGTCGGGACGTGTCCCAGGCGGTGTGGGAGGTGCTCGCGGCGAAGGGCTTCGGCGGGCTGACCTTGCGCGCCGTCGCCGCGCAGCTGGGTGCTTCGACGGGGCTGCTCACACATTATTTCCCCAGCAAGAAGGCGCTGATGCGCCATGCGCTGGAGGTCGCGCACGAGCACGGGCAGCGACGCGAGCGCCCGGTGGCCGAGGGTGAAGGGCTGCCTGGCCTGCGTGCCGCACTGCTGCACGTGATGCCGTTGGACCCGGAGATCGCCGCGATGAACCGGGTGTGGGTGAGCTTCTGGGACGCCGCACTCGGGGACGACGAACTCGCTGCGGCTGAGCTGCGGCGATACGAACGCTGGCGGGGCATGCTGCGGCCGCACGTCGAGGCGGCCGTCCGCTTGGGGCAGTTGCCGGCCGACGCCGATCCCGACGACGTCGTGGCCGGCGCGGCCGGGTTCGCGCACGGGCTGGTGGTGCAGGCGCTCTTCGACCCGGCCCGGTTTCCGCCGCGGCGGCAGATCAAGCTGGTGGACGACTTCGTGGCACTGCTGGCCCGCTGACCGGCGGGGAGGGGCGCCTCGCGGTGGCGGCCCCGGCGCGGTCAGCGGTGCAGGTGCTCCAGGTTGCGCCATTCGCCCTGCGCGCACAGGCCGTCGGCGACCCGCCGGGCTTCCCGCTCGGTGGCGTACTCCCGCATCACGGAGCGCCCGTGCTGGCGGTGCTCGACCTCCCACGGCCCGGCCGGGTTGACGCGCAGGAACACGTCCTGGCGCCGGTAGCTGGCGGTGGTGCCGTTCCAGCGGTGCTCTACCAGTCGCATCATGGCGGTATCGTACACATGTTCGAACCGCGGTCAAAGACTGTTCGGGGCACGCCCGGGGACGTACAGTGTTGCTTCGCGCACCTGCCGTCGGGAGGGCTGGTTCGGCCGGATATTCGAATCACCACCGAACGGCTATTTATCCGCGTGTCGGCGGCGTGGCACGTCATCCGGACTTCCTCCGTGCCAGCGACTGTGGCACGATCCATGGCAGTCCCTTATCTTTTCTGCTGTCCTATGGAGTCGAAGATGCGCACACGCAGGCTTGGCCGTCTGATGAGCCGTGGAGCTGTTCTCCTCGCTCTCAGCGCGGCTGCTCTTGGCGTCGCGAACCCGGCTCTGGCGGACCGGGGGACGTCGGACAAGCCGGCCGAGCCGGCGGCGGAGCTGCTCAGCACCGACTGGGGAGTCGTCCAGCCAGTCCAGCCGGACACCGGCGAGCGAGACCTGGACGGCCCCATCGTCCGTACGGAGTCCACCGACTGGGGCTGACCGGGCAGGCCCCGTGGTCCCAGATCGGTCTGAGCGGAGCGGACAACGGCATTGGCTAGAGCTATCCGACGCGCCCAGCGTTCCGCGGAGCTCGCGTGGCTGATCACCGGGCCGCTCGTCCTGATCACCCTGGGGCTGACGGCGCTGGTGGTGAACCGGAGCGTCGCGCCGCCTGTGGGCGACTGGGACCTGGCGCTGATCTTCCTCGGGCTCTTCCTCGGCGCCGAGATGGCCGTGGTCCAGTTCGAGATCCGGCGTCATCATTTCGTCGTCACGCTGGCGGACATCCCGTTCGTGCTCGCGCTGGCCTATCTGCCACCAGTCACGCTGCTCGTGGTGCGAGTGCTGGTCTACGCGTTCGTCCAGTGGCGCCGCGGCACGGTGCCGGTCAAGGCCGCCTTCAACATCGCGCTCATGGCCGCGGGCACCGCCTGCGCGAACCTCGTCGTACTGAGCGGCGGCCCGATCGACCCGAGGGACCCGGGAACGTGGGCCGTGCTGGCCGTCGCCGTGCTGACCACGGACGCCGTGCAGGTCGCCGGCGTCGCGGGTGTCATCAGCCTGGTGCAGGGCCGTCTCGCGCCGCAGGAGCTGGCCTCCACGGCGGTGCCCGGCGCTGTCGTGGCCGTCGTCAACACCACCATCGGTCTGGCCGTGCTGGTGATCCTGCAGCAGGGCCCGGCGGCCTACCTGCTGCTCGCCGTGCTGGTCGCGTTCTTCTTCCTCATGTACCGCTCTTATGCGCGCTCCTCGAACCAGCACCGCACGCTGACCGAGATCTACGACCTCACCGGCGCCATCTCCGACACCCCGCACGACGGCACCCTGCCCGACGTCCTGCTGGGCCGGGTTCGGCGGCTGCTGCAGGCCGAGTACGCCACGCTGTGGCTGCCCGCCCAGGGCCGCCACCCCGAGGTGCTGCTCAGCGCGCGGGCCGACGACAAGGGTCTGCTCGACGTGGCGGGCACGCCGGAGTCCCTGCGAAAGCAGGCGGTCGAGACCGGGCAGACGGTCGCCGCGAGTGCCAAGCTCGGCGACGACCAGCTGCGGACGCAACTGCGCGAGCACGGCACCAAGGACGCCATCGTCGTGCCGCTGCGGGCCAGCTCGGCCGTCATCGGCACGCTCGAGGTGGCGGGCCGGCTCGGTGACAACCTGTCCTTCGACCCCAACGACGTCCGCCTGCTGGAGGCGATCGCCGCGCACGCCGCGGTGGCGGTGGAGAACAACCGCCTCGTCGACCGGCTGCGGTTCGACGCTTACCACGACGCGCTCACGGCGCTGCCCAACCGTCGGCGCATCAACCAGGCGCTGGAGGAGGCCGTGCGCGTCCGGGCGCCCGGCGAGGTCGTGGCGGTGCTGATGTTCGACGTCGACGGGCTGCGCGACGTCAACGACTCGCTCGGCCACGCCGCGGGCGACCAGCTGCTGGCCGAGGTCGCCACCCGGCTGCGCACGCTGTCGCCGCCCGCCGCGCTGGTGGGCCGGGTCGGCGGCGACGAGTTCGTGGTGACGCTGCGCCTGCCCAACGCCGAGGCGGCGCTGCAGCTGGCCGCGGAGCTGCGCGGCCAGCTGCAGGACCCGATGACCTTCGGCTCGCTGACCCTGGACGTCGACACGGCGGTCGGGCTCAGCCTGCACCCGGAGCACGGCTCCGACCCGGCGACGCTGCTGCAGCGCGCCGACGTGGCGACCCACTCGGCGAAGGCGCTGGCCGGCGGGGTGCAGCTGTTCGACCTGGCGCTGGAGTCGCGCTCGGTGCGCCGGCTCGGGCTGGCCGGGGACCTGCGCCGCGCCCTGGACAACGACGAGCTGGAGGTCTACTTCCAGCCCAAGGTCACGCTGCGCGACCGCCGCCTGGTCGGCGTCGAGTGCCTGGCCCGCTGGGAGCACCCGACCCACGGCGCGGTGCAGCCGGAGGACTTCGTCGCGGTGGCCGAGCACACCGGGCAGTTGGCCCGGCTCACCGAAGTGGTGCTGCGGGAGGGCCTGCGCCGGGCCCGCCAGTGGGTGGACGCCGGCCGGCCGCTGTCGGTGGCGGTGAACCTCTCGCCGCGCACGCTGGTCGACCCGGCGTTCCCGGACCGGGTGGACGAGCTGCTCCAGGAGTACGGCGTGTCACCCGACCGGCTGACCCTGGAGATCACCGAGGACGGCGTGGTGGACGGCGTCGACCGGCTGCTGCCGACCCTGCGCCGGCTCTACGACCTCGGCGTGCACCTGAGCGTGGACGACTTCGGCACCGGCTACTCGTCCCTGTCCTACCTGCGCCGCCTGCCGGTGCACGAGGTGAAGGTCGACCGCTCGTTCGTGCAGGGCATGGCCACCGACCCGGGTGACCTGGCCATCGTGCGGGCCGTGGTGGACATCTCGCGGCACTTCGGGCTGAGCGTGGTCGCCGAGGGCGTCGAGAGCGAGCTGACGCTGGAGCTGCTCGAGGAGATCGGCTGCGACATCGGCCAGGGCTTCCTGTTCAGCCGGCCGCTGCCGTACGAGCGGCTGGAGGCCTGGCTGGGCGCCCAGACCGACGCCGAACCGACCCCGCTGGGCGAGGTTCGCCGCCTGCGCGCGGTGGGCTGAGCCACACCGCGCCGCGCCGGGGGTAACCCGATTTCCGCGGCGGCTGGTTGTTGTGTACTCTTACCAAGGCGCGCGGCGAGGTGGGAAATCACCTGGCAACGAGCACGCCCCCTTAGCTCAGTCGGCAGAGCGTCTCCATGGTAAGGAGAAGGTCTACGGTTCGATTCCGTAAGGGGGCTCGACCGGACTCCCGGTGCATCCACCGGGAGTGCCCGCCACGGCGGTGTAGCTCAGATGGCAGAGCAAGCGGCTCATAATCGCTGTGTCGCCGGTTCAATTCCGGCCACCGCTACGCTGTGTTGAATCGCTGGCGCGTGTCGCCAGTCAACGCGAGATCGCAGATCGGTGAGATATTCCCTGGTCGCGGTGTGAGGGTCGCCATGGCGAGCCTTTTTGCATGTCTGGATGGGCGTCGTCTATCGTGGCATGCCGGTAACTCAAAGAAGCTTGTTCTAGAAAGGCACTCCCGTGGCCAAGGCGACTGACGTACGTCCAAAGATCACCATGGCGTGCGTGGACTGCAAGGAGCGGAACTACATCACCAAGAAGAACCGGCGTAACGACCCGGATCGGATTGAGCTGAAGAAGTTCTGCCCGCGCTGCGGCAAGCACACCGCGCACCGCGAGACCCGCTGACCTGACGGTCGAGCAGACGTTCCCAGCAGGGGGCGGCCCATCGGGCCGCCCCCTGCTGGCATAGGTTCACGGGTATGCCGTTGGACCAGTCATTCACCGGTCGGACCTATCCGCCGACCGAGCCCTACCAGGTGGGCCGCGAGAAGATCAGGGAGTTCGCCACCGCCATCGGCGCGGACGACGCCCTGTACCACGACGTGGAGGCCGCGCAGAAGGCCGGCTATCGCGACGTCGTGGCCCCGCCCACCTTCCCGATCATCCTGAGCTTCGCCGCCATGGAGCAGATCGTCACCGACCCGGAACTGGGCATGGACTACACCCGCGTGGTCCACGGCGACCAGCGTTTCTCGTACCGCCGCCCGATCGTCGCCGGGGACGAGCTGGTCGTCGTCAGCAGCATCGACGACATCACGCACCGCGGCGGGCACGACTTCCTGACCACCCGCGCGGAGCTGGCCACGCCGGCCGGCGAGCCCGTGGTGACCGTGGTGTGCAAGCTCGTCGTCCGAGGGCATGGTGAGTGAGATGGCGTACGAGAAGGGGCAGCAGCTGCCCCTGCAGACGTTCCGGGTGACTCGGGCCGACCTGGTCCGCTACGCGGGCGCGTCGGGCGACTTCAACCCGATCCACTGGAGCGAGCGCACCGCCGTCGGCGTGGGACTGCCCGGGGTGATCGCACACGGGATGTACACCATGGCGCTGGCGGGCCGGGCGGTCACCGGCTGGGTCGGTTCCGCCGACGCGGTGCTCGATATCGGGGTCAGGTTCACCCGTCCGGTGCCGGTGCCCGACACCGACGAAGGCACCGAGGTGGAGTTCACCGCGGTGATCAAGAGCGTGTCCGAGGACGATCTGGTGACCTTCGACCTCACCGCGACCTGCGCGGGCGAGAAGGTGTTGGCGCAGGCCAGGGTCGTGGTCAAGCAGATCTGAGGACGGCTCGATTGGGCGGCCGGCCGGTGCCGAGAGAAAATAGGGAGTGCCAGTTGGCCCACTCGCCTGTCTACCCGTACACTGGTCGGCCGTGGGGTTAGTGAACTCCGCCGGTGGTTTTCGGCCTCCGGCAGGGTGCTCTTTCCCGCACAGGGGTGTGGCGCAATTGGCAGCGCAGCGGTCTCCAAAACCGCAGGTTGCAGGTTCGAGTCCTGTCGCCCCTGCTGGCTCTGGCCTACCGGCCCGCGGTGGGCGATCATGGGAATCGGCCCACCGGTTGTCTTCCGCGACGACCTCGGCTGGTGGACCATGGTCGTATGGCCCGTATCGGCCCCACAGCGTGGGGGCGGGTCAGATGTGACAGGTGCTCCTCGTGCGACTGCGTCGGGCACACGGGATCGTGTTCCCTACACGGTTCCGACACCACCCCGCGAGATGGAAGTAGGGCGAAGTGGCCGAGAGCAACCGACGTGGCGAGGACGCCGCGGCCGAGCACGTTGACGACGTGTTCGACGACGCTGTCGACGACGACACCCAGGACGACGAGTCCGGCGTCTCCGGCGGTGGCACCGCGACCAAGTCTCGCAAGGTGACCGACGGCAAGGGCTCGCGCGCGGTCAAGAGCGCGGAGAAGGCCGAGAAGGTCGGCTTCTTCGGCCGTATCGGACGTTTTGTCCGTGAGATCGTCGCCGAGCTGCGTAAGGTCATCTGGCCGACGCGGAACGAGCTGCTGACGTACACCGCGGTGGTCCTGATCTTCGTGTCGTTCATGATGGCTGTCGTGACGCTGCTGGACCTCGCCTACGCCAAGGGCGTGCTGTTCGTCTTCGGCGACGCGAAGTAACACAAACTACGGAAGTGAGCGGCTACGTGCCTGAGTACGACGAGACGGCCCAGACGGAAGACACCGAGGTGACCTCCGCGGTCGCGGTGACCGACGAGCCCGCACTTGCGACGGCACCCGCTGAGGACGAGTTCGACCCCGCCGCCGAGCTGCGCCAGAAGCTGCGCTTCGCGCCCGGTGACTGGTATGTCGTGCATTCGTACGCCGGTTACGAGAACAAGGTCAAGACCAACCTCGAGACCCGGATCACGAGCCTCGACATGGAGGAGTTCATCTTCCAGGTCGAGGTCCCGACCCGCGAAGAGGTCGAGGTCAAGAACGGCAAGCGCACCCAGGTGCAGAGCAAGGTCTTCCCGGGCTACCTGCTGGTCCGCATGGACCTCACGCCCGAGTCGTACTCGTGTGTGCGCAACACCCCGGGTGTGACCGGCTTCGTGGGCGCGACGGACCGGGCCGACCGCCCGGCGCCGCTCAGCCTCGACGAGGTGCTGAAGTGGCTGCTGCCCGCGGTGGAGCAGCCCGGCGCCGGCCAGAAGAAGGCCAAGGCCGAGGTCCGGGTGCTGGACTTCGAGGTCGGCGACTCGGTCACCGTCACCGACGGCGCCTTCGCCTCGCTGCCGGCCACGATCTCCGAGATCAACGCCGACCAGCAGAAGCTCAAGGTGCTGGTGTCGATCTTCGGCCGGGAGACGCCGGTCGAGCTGAACTTCAACCAGGTCGCCAAGATCTAGTTGCGGATGTGACCGCGCGGCGGGTGCCCTTCGGGGCCCCGCCGCGCGGCGTTTTCGGCGCTCCGCAGGTCACCTCGGGTGCGATGGCCCACCTCGCCGGATAGGCGCCCGCGAGTATGCGCTAACCTAGAACGTCCGGCCTGTGCCGCGCGCTGACCGTGCGCGCGAACGCACCGGCCGGTCCGGTGTAAACCACCCTGATCCGCCGAACGGGCGGGTCGACAAGTCCCAGGAAGTAGACATGCCTCCGAAGAAGAAACTCGTCAAGACGTTCACGCTGCAGCTGAAGGCCGGCCAGGCCACCCCGGCTCCGCCGGTCGGTCCGGCGCTGGGCCAGCACGGCGTGAACATCATGGAGTTCTGCAAGGCGTACAACGCCCAGACCGAGTCGCAGCGCGGTGACATCGTCCCGGCACAGATCAGCGTTTACGAGGACCGCTCGTTCACGTTCGTGCTGAAGACGCCGCCGGCCGCCCGTCTCCTGATCAAGGCCGCCGGTGTCGCCAAGGGCTCCGGCGTGCCGCACACCACCAAGGTCGGTTCGGTGACGCGTGCCCAGGTGCGCGAGATCGCCGAGAAGAAGATGTCCGACCTGAACGCCAACGACCTGGACATGGCCGAGCGCATCATCGCCGGCACCGCCCGGTCGATGGGCATCACCGTCAAGGACTGAATGCCGCACGCGGCATCCGCCGCCTGACGGTCGAAGTTTCGTGGGAGGGCCCGGCGAGGGCTCGACACAACCACAGGAGATCTTGAGAAATGAAGCACGGCAAGAGCTACAACAAGTCCGCTGAGCAGGTCGACCGGGACAAGCTGTACACCCCGGTCGAGGCGATCAAGCTGGCGAAGGACACCACCAAGGTCAAGTTCGACGCCACGGTCGAGGTCGCGATGCGCCTCGGCGTCGACCCCCGCAAGGCGGACCAGATGGTCCGCGGCGTGGTCAACCTGCCGCACGGCACCGGTAAGACCGCCCGCGTGATCGTCTTCGCCTCCGGCGAGAAGGCCGCCGAGGCGACCGCCGCCGGCGCCGACGCCGTCGGGACCGATGAGCTGGTGGCCCGCATTCAGGAAGGCTGGCTGGACTTCGACGCCGCGATCGCGACGCCGGACCAGATGGCCAAGATCGGCCGGATCGCGCGAATCCTGGGCCCGCGCGGCCTGATGCCGAACCCGAAGACCGGCACGGTCACGATGGACATCGCCAAGGCGGTGTCGGACATCAAGGGCGGAAAGATCACCTTCCGCGTGGACAAGCACTCGAACCTGCACCTGATCATCGGCAAGGCGTCGTTCTCTGCGGAGCAGCTGGTCGACAACTACGCCGCGGTGCTCGAGGAGGTGCTGCGGTCCAAGCCGTCGGCGTCCAAGGGCAAGTACCTGAAGAAGGTCTTCGTGACCACCACGATGGGCCCTGGCATCCCGGTCGACCCCAACGTGACCCGCAACATCCAGGAGAACCCCGAGGCCTGATCCGCCTCGCCACTCCACTCCGAAAGCGCCGCCCGCACCTGCGGGCGGCGCTTTCCGCTTCCTCCCGAAGGAAGGGCACCTTCTTGTCGGCATACGTAGAGCAAGGTGCCCTTCTTAACGCTGCCCTGGCCAGGCGGCGCGGATCGCGTCGAGCGCCTCGTCGAGGTCCGCGCCGAGGGTGAGGGCGGCGGTGGTGTACCCGTGCGCGGCCTGCGCCAGCGGCCCCCGTCGGTCCGCCGGCGGTTCAGGGATGCGCGCGGCGACCACCGTGCCCGCCGCCCGCCGGGTGGTGACCAGCCCGGCCGACTCCAGCTCCTGGTAGGCGCGAGCGACCGTGCCGGTGGCCAGGCCCAGGTCTGCGGCGAGCTGCCGGATCGGCGGCAGGCGGTGGCCCGCTGCCAGCAGCCCGCCGTTGATCAGCGCCTCGACCTGAGCCCGGATCTGTTCATAGGGCGGCACGGGGCCGGGCCGGACGGTGATCGTGGGGATCACGCCACGGCCTCGGCCGGCTCCCGCCGCGTGCCGACGCTCACGACACCCGCTGGACCCGGGGCGATCAGCAGGTGCAGGTAGTGCGCGAACACCAGGAACGCGGACAGTGCCAGGGCGGACAGGACGAACATCCACCAGCCCCAACCGCCGAGGAAGATCACCCAGTGGTACTGGCTGAAGCAGAACATCCCACCGGCCAGGGTGCCGGAGAGCAGCACCCCGGTGGTGCCGAGGACCAGCCGGGACGCCCGCCGCCGCCACGCCTCGTCGGCGGCCAGGTGTTGCGGGTCCAGCCCGGCATGCCCGGCCTCGGCGATGCGGCGCAGCAGCTGCCGTGCCAGCAGCCACCAGCCGGCGAGGATCACGGCGGTGGGTGTCAGCCGCAGCACGGCACCGCCGGTGTCGTAATCCCCGGACCAGGTGACCTCACTCGTCCCCATCCGCACGGCGATCACCGGCACCGTCACCAGCACCGCCACCCCCAGCCGGCGCAGCCGGGCCCGGGATCCGGGCGGCAGGTACGCGTCGACGTCGCGGGCCGTGAGTTGCGCCGTCGGCTGCCGCGACCGGGACGGCCGGGGCGACATCAGCTCGCTGACCCCGACCCCGGCCAGCACGAACACCGCGAACAAGGGCACGGCGAGCGGGATCAGGGAGCTGTTGGCCACCGTCAGGCCCAGTGACCCACCCAGGACCACCCCGGCCGACCGTACGTAGGCGGCTCCGTTCATCTTCGACCTCCCCGTTGTATCAGACAACTGATACAAAGTGAACGCCATCACTGCGTCTTGTGTCAATCAATTGATACAAGACAGCTCACACCACCCCCGATTTGGCCGCCGGTGCCAGGTCACGTATCGTTACCGGCAACAGTTCCACCCAAAGACCGCTGGTCATCGGATCCGGAGTCATCCGGAGACGATCGAAGGCCCCGTCGCTCGGCAACGAGCGGACCCACGGGCGGCCCGCGCAGGGAAGAACGGTGAGCCTGGCGGCCCTGTGCCGTGCGAAGCCCCGTGCGCCCTGCGCCGGGGCGTTTTGTTTGTCCGCTTCTGTCGAACGCCGGGTCCCGTGAGACCAGCCTGGAGTACGAGAGAGGAGGGGACATGGCGGACAAGATCCGTGCCGACAAGGCCGGCAGTGTTGCGGAGCTCACCGAGCGCTTCCGCGAGTCGAACGCCACGGTGCTCACCGAGTACCGCGGCCTGACCGTGAAGCAGCTGACCGAGCTGCGTCGTTCGCTGGGCGGTGCCGAGTACACCGTTGCCAAGAACACGCTTGCCAAGCGCGCCGCGACCGACGCCGGTCTGACCGGTCTCGACGCTCTGTTCACCGGTCCTACCGCGCTCGCCTTCGTCTCCGGCGATGTCGTCGAGGCGGCGAAGGGCCTGAAGGAGTTCGCGAAGGCGAACCCGCTGCTCGTCATCAAGGGCGGCGTCTTCGAGGGCAAGGCGATCTCGGCGGCTGACGTCGCCAAGCTCGCCGACCTCGAGTCCCGCGAGGTGCTGCTGGCCAAGCTGGCCGGCGCGATGAAGGCAAGCATGGGCAACGCCGCGGCGCTGTTCCAGGCCCCGCTGGCGCAGGCCGTTCGCACGGTTGCTGCCCTGCAGGACAAGCGCGAGAAGGAGGGCGCCGACGCCTGACGGCGTCGACGTCATCCGAACCATCCAGCTCGCGGCGCCCTGCCGCGGCATGTAGACCCGTTACGAAAGGACGCCTGACATGGCGAAGCTGAGCAGCACCGAGCTCCTCGAGGCCTTCAAGGAGATGACCCTGATCGAGCTCTCCGAGTTCGTGAAGGAGTTCGAGACCACGTTCGACGTCAAGGCCGCCGCGCCGATGATGGCCGCCGGTCCGGCCGGCCCGGCCACCGCTGCCCCGGTCGAGGAGGAGAAGGACGAGTTCGACGTCGTCCTCGAGTCCGACGGTGGCAAGAAGATCCAGGTCATCAAGGTCGTGCGTGAGCTGACCGGCCTGGGCCTGAAGGAGGCCAAGGACGTGGTCGAGGCCGCGCCGAAGGCCATCATCGAGAAGGCCAACAAGGAGACCGCGGAGAAGGCCAAGGCCAAGCTCGAGGCCGAGGGCGCCAAGGTCACCCTCAAGTGATCTGAGGTCACGCAGAGGGCTTTACGCCAAGAGCGTGACCGCATCGAGGGGCGGGCATCCATTGGGTGCCCGCCCCTTGTTCATGCTGGGCAAACGCGTAGTGATGCGAAGTTGACGCAGTGTTGGACACTGGAACCCGTCGCCGGGTCTTGACGTGAACGGCGACGACAGGCAGTCTTTCTTCAGTACGACCTTCCGAGTACGTAGCGGGCGGGGTACAGAGCGTGGCGACACCGATCTGAAGGTGGTCTGGAGCACGTTCTGCGAAAGCCTGCCGTGGAGACTCGACACGGGTCGGTGGTTCTGCTACAGTGCTAGTTTGCGCTGCCCTTCGACTTTCCCCCTGCCCGGAATGCCGGACGTTTTCTGACGTCGGCTCTGGACCAGGGGTTGTCGGGTTGCTCGCGTAACGGCCGTTGCACCACCGGTCCTCGGAAGGACGTATCTTGGCAGCCTCCCGCCCTGCGAAGACCAGTCGATCGTCGAGCGCGTTCGCTCCCCGCCGGATCTCCTTCGGCAGGATCACCGAACACCTCGAAGTACCCAATCTGCTCGCTATCCAAACCGAGTCTTTTGACTGGCTTGTCGGCAATGAGTCCTGGCAGTCCCGTTCGTCGGCTCTCGCAGACGCCCGCTCGGGACTCGCGGAGATCCTCGAAGAGATCAGCCCGATCGAGGACTTCTCCGGCACCATGTCGCTCAGCTTCTCCGACCCGCGCTTCGACGAGGTCAAGGCCTCCATCGAGGAGTGCAAGGAGAAGGACCTCACCTACTGCGCGCCGCTGTTCGTGACCGCGGAGTTCACCAACAACTCGACTGGCGAGATCAAGAGCCAGACCGTGTTCATGGGTGACTTCCCGATGATGACGCCGAAGGGCACTTTCATCATCAACGGCACCGAGCGCATCGTCGTCAGCCAGCTTGTCCGCTCTCCTGGCGTGTACTTCTCCAAGGAGCCGGACAAGACCTCCGACCGCGACCTCTCCAGCGTCAAGGTCATCCCGAGCCGGGGTGCCTGGCTGGAGTTCGACATCGACAAGCGCGACACGGTCGGTGTGCGTATCGACCGCAAGCGTCGGCAGGCCGTCACGGTCCTGCTGAAGGCGATCGGTTGGACCAACGACCAGATCCGCGAGCGCTTCGCGTGGTCCGAGTTGCTGATGACCACCCTCGAGAAGGACCACATCGCCGGTCAGGACGAGGCCCTTCTCGACATCTACCGCAAGCTGCGCCCTGGCGAGCCGCCGACGCGCGAGAACGCCCAGACCCTGCTCGACAACCTCTTCTTCAACCCGAAGCGGTACGACGTCGCCAAGGTCGGTCGTTACAAGTTCAACAAGAAGCTCGAGCTCGAGATCCCGATCACGACGGGAACGCTGACCGAGGACGACATCGTCGCCACCGTGGAATACCTGGCCCGCCTGCACGCGGGCGAGGAGGGCTACGAGGCCGACGACATCGACCACTTCGGCAACCGTCGTCTGCGCACCGTCGGCGAGCTGATCCAGAACCAGGTTCGGGTCGGTCTCTCCCGCATGGAGCGCGTCGTGCGTGAGCGCATGACCACGCAGGACGTCGAGGCGATCACGCCGCAGACCCTGATCAACATCCGCCCCGTGGTGGCTGCGATCAAGGAGTTCTTCGGCACGTCGCAGCTGTCGCAGTTCATGGACCAGACCAACCCGCTCGCGGGTCTGACCCACCGTCGCCGCCTGTCGGCGCTCGGCCCGGGTGGTCTGTCGCGTGACCGCGCCGGCTTCGAGGTCCGTGACGTGCACCCGTCGCACTACGGCCGGATGTGCCCGATCGAGACGCCGGAAGGCCCGAACATCGGTCTGATCGGCGCGCTGTCGACGTTCGCGCGGGTCAACCCGTTCGGTTTCGTCGAGACGCCGTACCGCAAGGTTGTCGAGGGCCGGGTCACCGACCAGATCGACTACCTGACCGCGGACGAGGAAGACCGTTACATCAAGGCGCAGGCGAACGCCGTGCTGATGGGTGACGGCTCCTTCGCCGAGGACCGCGTCCTGGTCCGCCGTAAGGGCGGTGAGGTCGACTACGTGCCGCCGGCGCAGGTCGACTACATGGACGTGTCGCCGCGGCAGATGGTGTCCGTCGCGACCGCGATGATCCCGTTCCTCGAGCACGACGACGCCAACCGCGCGCTCATGGGCGCGAACATGCAGCGTCAGGCGGTGCCGCTGGTCAAGGCCGAGGCCCCGCTGGTCGGCACGGGTATGGAGTACCGTGCCGCGACCGACGCCGGCGACGTGGTCGTGGCCGAGGTCGGCGGCGTGGTCGAGGACCTGTGCGCGGACTACATCACCGTGCACCAGGACGACGGTTTCCGCCGTACCTACCTGCTGCACAAGTTCCGCCGGTCCAACTCGGGCTCGTGCGTGAACCAGAAGCCGGTGGTCCCGGAGGGCGCCCGCGTCGAGGCCGGTCAGGTCATCGCCGACGGCCCCTGCACCGACAACGGTGAGATGGCGCTCGGCCGCAACCTGCTGGTCGCCTTCATGCCGTGGGAGGGCCACAACTACGAGGACGCGATCATCCTGTCCCAGCGCCTGGTGCAGGAGGACGTGCTCACCTCGATCCACATCGAGGAGCACGAGGTCGACGCCCGCGACACCAAGCTGGGCCCGGAGGAGATCACCCGCGACATCCCGAACGTCAGCGAAGAGATGCTGGCGGACCTGGACGAGCGGGGCATCATCCGGATCGGCGCGGAGGTCGTGCCGGGCGACATCCTGGTCGGCAAGGTCACGCCCAAGGGCGAGACCGAGCTGACCCCGGAGGAGCGGCTGCTCCGCGCGATCTTCGGTGAGAAGGCGCGCGAGGTCCGCGACACCTCGCTGAAGGTGCCGCACGGCGAGACCGGCACGGTCATCGGTGTGCGCACGTTCTCCCGCGAGGACGGCGACGAGCTGCCCCCGGGCGTCAACGAGCTGGTCCGGGTGTACGTGGCCCAGAAGCGCAAGATCCAGGACGGTGACAAGCTCGCCGGCCGCCACGGCAACAAGGGTGTCATCTCCAAGATCCTTCCGGTCGAGGACATGCCGTTCCTCGAGGACGGCACCCCGGTCGACATCGTGCTCAACCCGCTGGGCGTGCCCGGTCGAATGAACATCGGCCAGGTTCTCGAGGTCCACCTGGGCTGGGTCGCGAAGACCGGCTGGAAGGTCTCGGGCGACGACGCCGAGTGGAAGAAGGCACTGCGCTCGATCGGCGCGCACGAGGCCGAGGCCAACACGAACGTTGCCACCCCGGTCTTCGACGGCGCGCACGACGACGAGATCGCCGGTCTGCTCGGCAGCACCCTGCCCAACCGCGACGGCACCCAGCTGATCGGCGAGTCGGGCAAGGCCAAGCTGTTCGACGGCCGCTCCGGCGAGCCGCTGCCGGACCCGATCTCGGTCGGCTACATGTACATCCTGAAGCTGAACCACCTGGTCGACGACAAGATCCACGCTCGGTCGACCGGCCCGTACTCGATGATCACGCAGCAGCCGCTGGGTGGTAAGGCGCAGTTCGGTGGCCAGCGGTTCGGCGAGATGGAGTGCTGGGCGATGCAGGCCTACGGCGCGGCTTACGCGCTGCAGGAGCTGCTGACCATCAAGTCCGACGACGTGCTGGGTCGCGTGAAGGTCTACGAGGCCATCGTCAAGGGCGAGAACATCCCCGAGCCGGGTATCCCCGAGTCGTTCAAGGTGCTGCTCAAGGAACTGCAGTCGCTGTGCCTGAACGTCGAGGTGCTGTCCAGCGACGGTGTGGCCCTGGAGATGCGCGAGACCGACGACGAGGTGTTCCGGGCGGCGGAGGAGCTCGGTATCGATCTGTCCCGGCGGGAGCCGAGCAGCGTCGAGGAAGTCTGATGTAAAGGCGTCCTCCGCGCGCTCCGGCGTGTGGAGGACGCCTCCGCCATCAACTGACACTGATGAAGACACGAGCAAAGAGGGACATACAACGTGCTCGACGTTAACTTCTTCGATGAGCTTCGGATCGGCCTGGCGGGCGCGGAAGACATCCGGCGCTGGTCGCACGGCGAGGTCAAGAAGCCCGAGACGATCAACTACCGCACCCTGAAGCCCGAGAAGGACGGACTCTTCTGCGAGAAGATCTTCGGTCCGCAGCGGGACTGGGAGTGCTACTGCGGCAAGTACAAGCGGGTCCGCTTCAAGGGCATCGTCTGTGAGCGCTGCGGCGTCGAGGTGACCCGTTCCAAGGTGCGCCGTGAGCGGATGGGCCACATCGAGCTCGCCGCCGCGGTCACCCACATCTGGTACTTCAAGGGCGTGCCGAGCCGGCTGGGTTACCTGCTGGACCTCGCGCCGAAGGACCTTGAGAAGATCATTTACTTCGCCTCGTACGTGATCACGAGCGTGGACGCCGAGGCGCGTCACCGCGACATGACCACCATCGAGAACGAGATCTTCGCCGAGAAGCGGCAGGCCGAGAACGCCCGCGACGCCGAGATCGAGAAGCGGGCCGTCAAGCTCGAGTCCGACCTGGCCGAGCTGGAGGCTGAGGGCGCCAAGGCGGACGTGCGCCGCAAGGTCAAGGAGGCCGGCGAGCGCGAGATGCGCCAGATCCGCGACAAGGCGCAGCGCGAGATCGACCGTCTGGACGAGGTGCTGGACACGTTCCGCAAGCTCGACTCCAAGCAGCTGGTCACCGACGAGCTGCTCTACCGCGAGCTGCGCGACCGCTTCGGCGAGTACTTCACCGGCGGCATGGGCGCCGAGGCCATCAAGGCCCTGGTGCAGAACATGGACCTCGAGGCCGAGGCCGAGTTCCTGCGCGAGACGATCCGCTCGGGCAAGGGCCAGCGCAAGCTGCGCGCGCTCAAGCGGCTCAAGGTCGTGGCCGCGTTCCTGGCCACCGGCAACTCGCCGCTGGGCATGGTGCTCGACTGCGTCCCGGTCATCCCGCCGGACCTGCGCCCGATGGTGCAGCTCGACGGTGGCCGCTTCGCGACGTCCGACCTGAACGACCTGTACCGCCGGGTCATCAACCGCAACAACCGCCTCAAGCGTCTGATCGACCTCGGCGCGCCCGAGATCATCGTGAACAACGAGAAGCGGATGCTGCAGGAGGCCGTCGACGCGCTGTTCGACAACGGCCGCCGTGGCCGGCCGGTGACGGGTCCGGGCAACCGCCCGCTCAAGTCGCTGTCCGACATGCTCAAGGGCAAGCAGGGCCGGTTCCGTCAGAACCTGCTCGGCAAGCGCGTGGACTACTCGGGCCGTTCCGTCATCGTCGTCGGCCCGCGGCTCAAGCTGCACCAGTGCGGTCTGCCCAAGCAGATGGCGCTGGAGCTGTTCAAGCCGTTCGTGATGAAGCGGCTGGTCGACCTGAACCACGCCCAGAACATCAAGTCGGCCAAGCGCATGGTCGAGCGTCAGCGCCCGGTCGTGTGGGACGTGCTGGAAGAGGTCATCACCGAACACCCGGTGCTGCTCAACCGTGCACCCACCCTGCACCGCCTCGGCATCCAGGCGTTCGAGCCGCAGCTGGTCGAGGGCAAGGCCATCCAGATCCACCCGCTCGTCTGCACCGCCTTCAACGCGGACTTCGACGGTGACCAGATGGCCGTGCACGTGCCGCTGTCCGCCGAGGCGCAGGCCGAGGCGCGCATCCTGATGCTGTCCAGCAACAACATCCTCAAGCCGGCCGACGGCAAGCCGGTGACCATGCCCACCCAGGACATGATCATCGGGCTGTACCACCTGACCCACAAGCGCACCGGCATGCTGGGCGAGGGACGGGTGTTCAGCTCCGAGGCCGAGGCGATGATGGCCTTCGACAACGGCGAGCTGCACCTGCAGGCGCCGGTCCGGATCCGCCTCAACGGCATCACCTCGGTCGACAACGGCCCGGGCGCCGAGGCGTGGGTCCAGCCGGAGGAGTGGGAGCCGAACGCGCCCGTCATCCTGGACACCACGCTGGGCCGGGTCCTGTTCAACGAGACCCTGCCGGTGGGCTACCGCTTCGTCAACCACGAGGTCCGCAAGGGCCAGCTCTCGGGCATCGTGAACGACCTGGCCGAGCGCTACCCGAAGGTCGCCCTGGCGGCGACGCTGGACGCGCTCAAGGAGGCCGGCTTCCACTGGGCCACCTGGTCCGGCGTCACCATCGGCATGGAGGACGTCATCTCGCCGCCGCGCAAGGGCCAGATCCTTGAGCGGTACGAGAAGGAGGCCGAGCGCTTCGACAAGCAGTACCAGCGTGGTCTGATGACCGCCGAGGAGCGCCGCGGCGAGCTGATCGAGCTCTGGACCAAGGCGACCAACGAGGTGGCCAAGGAGCTGGAGACCGCTCTGCCGCTGGAGAACCCGCTGTGGCGCATGATCCACTCGGGCGCTCGAGGCAACATGCTGCAGCTGCGCCAGATCGCGGCGATCCGTGGCCTGGTGGCCAACCCGAAGGGTGAGATCATCCCGCGGCCGATCAAGTCCTCGTACCGCGAGGGCCTGAGCGTGCTGGAGTACTTCATCTCCACGCACGGCGCCCGCAAGGGTCTGGCTGACACGGCGCTGCGTACCGCCGACTCGGGTTACCTGACCCGTCGTCTGGTGGACGTCTCGCAGGACGTGATCATCCGTGAGGACGACTGCGGCACCGACCGGGCGATCCCGATGCAGATCGG
Source organism: Catellatospora aurea (assembly GCF_042663325.1). NCBI lineage: Bacteria > Bacillati > Actinomycetota > Actinomycetes > Micromonosporales > Micromonosporaceae > Catellatospora > Catellatospora aurea. Next base: position 31,586 of record NZ_JBHTAC010000007.1, on the reverse strand, counting down.
CACGCGCCACGACGGTGTGCTGTCGGTGCACGAGCACGCCGAGACCGGCGCGCACGCCCGCACCCTGGCCGAGGACATGTCCGACGCCAACGGCAACCTGGTCGCCGCCCGCGGCACCGACCTCAACTCGATCGTCGTCGACAAGCTGGTCAAGGCCGGCATCGAGGGCGTGCGGGTGCGGTCCGTGCTCACCTGCGAGTCCAAGCTCGGCGTCTGCGCGGCCTGCTACGGCCGTTCGCTGCCGACCGGCAAGCTGGTGGACGTCGGCGAGGCCGTCGGCATCATCGCGGCGCAGTCGATCGGTGAGCCGGGCACGCAGCTGACGATGCGTACCTTCCACACCGGTGGTGCGGCCTCGGGTGAGGACATCACCCAGGGTCTGCCCCGTGTCCAGGAGATCTTCGAGGCGCGTGTGCCCAAGGGCAAGGCGCCGATCGCGGACACTCCGGGACGCATCCGGATCGAGGCGGGCGACCGGTCGAAGAAGATCATCATCGTGCCGGACGACGGCAGCGAGGAGATCGTCCACGACAAGATCTCGAACCGGGTGAAGCTGCGGGTGCACGACGGCTCGCACGTGGAGGTCGGCGAGAAGCTCACCGAGGGCACCATCGACCCGCACGAGCTGCTGCGCATCATGGGTCCGCGCGCGGTCCAGGTCCACCTGACCAACGAGGTCCAGGAGGTCTACCGCTCGCAGGGCGTAATGATCCACGACAAGCACATCGAGATCATCATCCGCCAGATGCTCAAGCGGGTGACGATCATCGACTCCGGCGCGACCGAGTTCCTGCCGGGTGTGCTGGTCGACCGTGCGCAGTTCGAGGGCGAGAACCGCCGCCTGGTCTCCGAGGGCGGCGAGCCCGCGGCCGGCCGTCCGGTGCTGATGGGTATCACCAAGGCGTCGCTGGCGACCGAGTCGTGGCTCTCGGCGGCCTCCTTCCAGGAGACCACCCGGGTGCTCACCGACGCGGCCATCAACGCGCGCAGTGACTCGCTCATCGGTCTCAAGGAGAACGTCATCATCGGCAAGCTCATCCCGGCGGGTACCGGCATCAGCAAGTACCGCAACGTCCGGGTGGAGCCGACCGAGGAGGCGAAGGCCAAGGTCTACTCGATGACCTCGTACGGCGAGACCGACTACGGCTTCGGCCCGGCGTCGGGTGTCGCGGTGCCGCTGGACGACTTCGACTTCGGGTCGTACCGGTAAGCGTTTGAAGTGATCGCGGCGTCCCCCGTGTCGTTTACACGGCATGGGGGACGCCGCTTTCGTATCCGCACCCGCCCGCGACCCGGCTGATCCCGAGCCGGTCGCCGACACCAAGGCCACCGCCGCGTTCGGCCTGGGCCTGCTGGCCGCCGTGACGGGCCTCGCGGTGGGCGGCATCGTGCCCGCCACGATGGCCCTGGCCCTGGCCCGCCAGGCCCGCGAGGAGCTGCGTGCGGGGGAGGGCTGGCGCACCGGCGCGGGCCGCGTCCGCTGGGCGGAGCGCCTGTCCTGGCTCGCCCTGGCCCTGGCCGCCCTGACCCTGCTCACCCTGACCGTCTGGCTCTTCCTCCGCGGCGTCCACTTCGGCACCCAGGACTTCCCACCCACGGTCAACTGACCGAGCCCGCCATACCGGCCGGCCTCGCTTCGCCCAGCCCCGCCCCACGCCACGCCACGCCGGGCGACCCCGCCCGGCCGCCGCGTGCCCGGGCCGCCGCCTCGCCGCGATGATCATGAACTTAGGGGCGTGTTCGACGGTGTGTCGCGAGCACAACCTCATGATCGTTGCCCGCGTCTGCGGCGGTCGGTTCCATGATCTGCTTTTGTGGACGCTGGGTGCCGTTATAGGGGCCGTCAGCGTCCACAAAAACAGATCATGGGTGGGCTGGGGCACCGCGGGCGGGGAGTGGGCGGGACGTGGCAGGATCGGCGGCGTGACCTACCAGCAGCCTCCGGTGCCGCAGTGGCCCTCCGTGCCGCAGGGCCAGCAGCCGCCCGCGCCGCAGCCTCCGGTGCCGCAGTGGCCGGTGACGGCTCCAACGGGTCCGCCGCCTCCGCCGGTGCCACCCATGGCGGTTCAGCCGGTGGCCGGGCCGCGGCCGGTGAACTATCCGCCGCCGGTGCGGGTGGAGGTCGTGCCGGGCACGCCGTATGGCCTGGCGGTGCTGGGTGCGCCGAAGACCGCCTCGGGTGTCGCGGCCAGCGCGCTGGTGGCCGGCGTGGGTTCGGTCCTCGTCTCGCTGGTGGTGTGGTGCTTCGGGTTGGCGGGCGCGCAGCAGGGCTGGGGAGGACTGGTCGCCGGGGCGTTCGCGGTGCTGGCCATCCTGCTCGGCGCGGCCGGGGTGCTGCTCGGCTGGCTGGGGATACGGCAGATCCGCCTGGCGGCGGGCAACCTGACCGGCCGCGGGGTCGCCATCACGGGCCTGGTGTGTGGCGCGGTCGGCCTGGCGCTGGCCGCGGTCGGCCTGATCACCGCGATCGCCCTCAGCGCGGGCTGATAAAGGCCAGAGCCGGCCGAGCCGCCGTCCCGGCATGCGAGCTACCTCACGGTGCGGTATCCCGTTCGGGGCCGGGGAATCGAAGAGGTAGACTGGCTGTCGGAGTTCGCACTGACGGCGGACTGGTTGCTCGGAACGACTGGTTGCCTCGCATCGACGGGGGGTCGGGTCACCCCGTTTTGACCAGTGGGCCATCGGTTCGGTACTCTTTCCCCTCGTGCCCGGGCTTGCCCGGGCCCCTCGTGCGTGCGCCGACGCGGGACGAGTTCGACCGATGGTCGGGCAGCCCGCAGCACCACGACAACGACAGACTCCGACAGCTCGAGAAATCGAGCCGTCGGGCCCGTGCGCCGGACGACACGCCCGACCGCGGGGGTCGGGACGCGTCCTGGATCACTCCGAGACGGCGCCGATCGCAGCAGTTCGGGCCGCATTCGCGGCCACGGCCACATAAGTTTCCGCGACCGGAAAGTCGCGGAGAGGAAGCAAAGGGAGCGGAGAACACCGGTGCCCACAATCCAGCAGCTGGTCCGCAAGGGCCGCCAGGCGAAGACGAGCAAGACCAAGACGCCGGCGCTGAAGGGGAGCCCCCAGCGGCGCGGTGTGTGCACGCGTGTGTACACCACGACGCCCAAGAAGCCGAACTCGGCACTGCGGAAGGTCGCTCGCGTCAAGCTGAGCAGCCAGATCGAGGTCACCGCGTACATCCCGGGTGTCGGCCACAACCTGCAGGAGCACTCGATCGTGCTCGTCCGCGGCGGTCGTGTGAAGGACCTGCCCGGCGTGCGGTACAAGATCATTCGCGGTTCGCTCGACACCCAGGGTGTCCGCAACCGCAAGCAGGCGCGTAGCCGCTACGGCGCGAAGCTGGTCAAGGAAGGGAAGAAGTAATGCCTCGTAAGGGCCCCGCTCCGCGTCGGCCGCTGGCCGCTGACCCGGTGTACAACTCGCCGCTGGTCACCCAGCTGGTCAACAAGATCCTGCTGGCCGGCAAGCGCCAGCTGGCCGAGCGTGTCGTGTACGGCGCGCTCGAGGGCTGCCGCGAGAAGACCGGCACCGACCCGGTCGTGACGCTCAAGCGCGCGATGGACAACGTGAAGCCGACCCTCGAGGTCCGCAGCCGCCGTGTCGGTGGCGCGACCTACCAGGTTCCGGTGGAGGTCCGTCCGACCCGGGCGACCACGCTCGGTCTGCGCTGGCTGGTGACCTACTCCCGCGCCCGTCGCGAGAAGACGATGGTCGAGCGCCTCATGAACGAGCTGCTCGACGCCAGCAACGGCCTCGGTGCCGCTGTCAAGCGTCGCGAGGACACGCACAAGATGGCCGAATCCAACAAGGCCTTCGCGCACTACCGCTGGTGAAACAACGTGGAGCCGGGCCGATCCGTCGGTTCCGGCTCCACAACCTTGACTTTCCGGGACTGAGTCCCACTCCGAAAGGATCGTGAAGTGGCCGCCGTAGACGCCGCCCTCGCCAAGACTCGCAACATCGGCATCATGGCGCACATCGACGCCGGTAAGACCACCACCACCGAGCGGATCCTGTTCTACACCGGTATCACGCACAAGATCGGTGAGGTCCACGAGGGCGCTGCCGTCATGGACTGGATGGAGCAGGAGCAGGAGCGTGGTATCACCATCACCTCCGCTGCCACCAAGTGTGAGTGGAAGGGCCACACGATCCAGATCATCGACACGCCCGGCCACGTCGACTTCACCGTCGAGGTGGAGCGTTCGCTGCGCGTGCTCGACGGTGCCGTGGCCGTGTACGACGGTGTCGCCGGCGTGGAGCCGCAGACCGAGAACGTGTGGCGCCAGGCCGACAAGTACAACGTGCCGCGTATGTGCTTCGTCAACAAGCTGGACCGCACCGGTGCGGACTTCTTCCGCTGCGTCGACATGATGATCACCCGTCTCAACGCCACCCCGCTGGTGCTGCAGATCCCGATCGGTCTTGAGGGCGACCACATCGGTGTCGTGGACCTGCTGGGCATGCGCGCGCTGACCTGGCGCGGCGAGACCCAGAAGGGTGAGGACTACGCGGTCGAGGAGATCCCGGCCAACCTGCAGGAGCAGGCCGACGAGTGGCGCACCAAGCTGCTCGAGACCCTGTCCGAGGCGGACGACGCGATCATGGAGAGCTACCTCGAGGGTGGCGAGTTCACCGTCGACGAGCTCAAGGCCGCGATCCGTCGCGCCACCATCGCCGGCAAGCTGAACCCGGTCGTCTGCGGCTCCGCGTTCAAGAACAAGGGCGTGCAGCCGATGCTGGACGCGGTCGTCGACTTCCTGCCGTCGCCGCTGGACATCCCGGCCATCGACGGCACGCTGATGGACGGGGAGACCCCGGCCGAGCGGCACGCCGACTCGAGCGAGCCGTTCTCCGGCCTGGCCTTCAAGATCCAGACTGACAAGCACCTGGGCAAGCTGACCTACGTGCGCGTCTACTCGGGCACGCTCGACTCGGGCTCGCCGGTGATCAACTCGACCAAGGACCGCAAGGAGCGGGTCGGGAAGATCTACCAGATGCACGCCAACAAGCGTGAGGAGCGCCCCCAGGCGTTCGCGGGCGACATCATCGCGGTGCAGGGCCTCAAGCAGACCACCACCGGTGACACGCTGTCGGACCCGGCGCACCCGGTGATCCTGGAGTCGATGACCTTCCCGGACCCGGTCATCTCGGTGGCCATCGAGCCGAAGACGAAGGCCGACCAGGAGAAGCTGGGCGTCGCGATCCAGAAGCTCGCCGAGGAGGACCCGACCTTCCGCGTGAAGCTGGACGAGGAGACCGGTCAGACGGTCATCTCCGGCATGGGCGAGCTCCACCTGGAGATCCTCGTCGACCGCATGAAGCGCGAGTTCAACGTCGAGGCCAACGTCGGCAAGCCGCAGGTGGCGTACCGCGAGACGATCCGCCGCACGGTGGACAAGCTCGAGTACACCCACAAGAAGCAGACCGGTGGCTCGGGTCAGTACGCGAGCGTGATCATCGGCCTGGAGCCGCTGCCGCTGGACGCTGCCGCGCAGTACGAGTTCGTCAACGCCGTCACCGGTGGCCGCATCCCGAAGGAGTACATCCCTTCGATCGACGCCGGTGCCCAGGACGCGATGCAGTACGGCGTGCTCGCCGGGTACCCGCTGGTCGGTGTCAAGCTGACGCTGATCGACGGCAAGTACCACGAGGTCGACTCGTCGGAAATGGCGTTCAAGATCGCCGGTTCGATGGCGCTGAAGGAGGCGGCCCGCAAGGCCGACCCCGCCATCCTCGAGCCGATGATGGCAGTCGAGGTCGTCACCCCCGAGGACAACATGGGTGACGTCATCGGCGACCTGAACTCCCGCCGTGGAATCATCCAGGCGATGGAGGAGCGTAGCGGCGCCCGCGTCGTGCGCGCCCTGGTGCCGCTGTCCGAGATGTTCGGCTACGTCGGCGACCTGCGGTCGAAGACTCAGGGCCGGGCCAGCTACAGCATGGTATTCGACTCCTACGCCGAGGTTCCGCAGAACGTGGCGAAGGAGATCATCGCTAAGGCCACCGGAGAGTGACCGCGGTGGTGAGGCCGGCGTTCGCGCCGGCCTCACCACGGCTGAGCTCTCCACGGTCTCAGCACAGCAAGGAAGCGCCGGCGACCCCGGCGGGCAAAGGTCCTAAGCGCCAGTCGGCGCCGTCGGGCGAACGAACCAACAGTCCACAGGAGGACACCAGTGGCGAAGGCGAAGTTCGAGCGGACTAAGCCGCACGTCAACATCGGCACCATTGGTCACATCGACCACGGTAAGACGACGCTGACGGCGGCCATCACTAAGGTCCTGCACGACAAGTTCCCGGCACTCAACCCGTACACCCCGTTCGACGAGATCGACAAGGCGCCGGAGGAGAAGGCTCGTGGTATCACGATCTCCATCGCGCACGTCGAGTACCAGACGGAGAACCGGCACTACGCGCACGTTGACTGCCCGGGTCACGCTGACTACATCAAGAACATGATCACCGGTGCCGCCCAGATGGACGGCGCGATCCTGGTGGTCGCCGCGACCGACGGCCCGATGCCGCAGACCCGCGAGCACGTGCTGCTGGCCCGCCAGGTCGGCGTGCCCTACATCGTCGTGGCGCTCAACAAGAGCGACATGGTCGACGATGAGGAGCTGCTCGAGCTGGTCGAGCTGGAGATCCGCGAGCTGCTGTCGGCGCAGGAGTACCCGGGTGACGACCTGCCGGTCGTCCGGGTTTCCGCGCTGAAGGCGCTCGAGGGCGACCCGAAGTGGTCCGACGCGCTCATGGGCCTGATGGACGCGGTCGACTCCGCGATCCCGCAGCCCGAGCGTGAGGTCGACAAGCCGTTCCTCATGCCGATCGAGGACGTTTTCACGATCACCGGTCGTGGCACCGTCGTCACCGGTCGCGCCGAGCGCGGCATCCTCAAGCCGAACGAGGAGGTCGAGATCGTCGGTATTCGCGAGAAGTCGATGAAGACCACCTGCACCGGCATCGAGATGTTCCGCAAGCTGCTCGACGAGGCCCGCGCGGGCGAGAACGTCGGTCTGCTGCTGCGTGGCATCAAGCGCGAGGACGTCGAGCGCGGCATGGTCGTGGTCAAGCCCGGCACGACCACCCCGCACACGGAGTTCGAGGCGTCGGTCTACATCCTCTCCAAGGAGGAGGGTGGCCGTCACACCCCGTTCTTCCAGAACTACCGGCCGCAGTTCTACTTCCGCACCACCGACGTCACCGGTGTCGTCACGCTGCCCGAGGGCACCGAGATGGTCATGCCCGGCGACAACGTCGAGATGTCCGTGAAGCTCATCCAGCCGATCGCCATGGAGGAGACCCTCCGCTTCGCGATCCGCGAGGGTGGCCGCACGGTCGGTGCCGGCCGAGTCACCAAGATCACCAAGTGATCTACGCGGGCGCCCCGCTCTCGGGCGGGGCGCCCGCACCTTTACGTGTACGCAGGTCGGGCCTGTTCGAGTGAGCCCCGGCACCCTGATTTCACAATGCCGTACCCGATACGGCATAATGAACAGGTTGCGTTGCGACCGGTCGCGCCCAGAGCAGCTTCAAGTTGCGCCGGGTGTGCGGGTCGCGTGACGTGGGGGTCTTCGGGCCTCTGACGTGAAGCTCCTGTGATCGGGCGTGATGCCCGTTGAGCCAAGGCAAATGACCTTTTAATAGGGAATCAGTCTGGTTCAGCGCGCGACACGCCCGACCGCGGGGGTCGGACAGGGGGCAGGCCCCACCGTCTGCCGCCGCAGGTAGCGGCTTGAGAGAAGGAAACAGAAGCCACCATGGCGGGACAGAAGATCCGCATCCGGCTCAAGGCCTACGACCACGAGGTCGTCGATTCCTCGGCACGGAAGATCGTCGAGACGGTGACCCGTACGGGTGCTCAGGTCGCAGGGCCGGTGCCACTGCCCACGGAGATCAACCGTTTCTGCGTGATCCGTTCGCCGCACAAGTACAAGGACTCGCGCGAGCACTTCGAGATGCGCACGCACAAGCGTCTGATCGACATCATCGACCCGACCCCGAAGACGGTCGACTCGCTCATGCGACTCGATCTGCCGGCTGGCGTCGACATCGAGATCAAGCTGTAGGGACCGGACTGATGGACAGGCAAGTTAAGGGCATCCTGGGCGCCAAGCTCGGCATGACTCAGGTCTGGGACAACAACAAAGTCGTCCCCGTGACCGTGGTGCAGGCCGGCCCGTGCGTCGTCACCCAGGTTCGTACCACCGAGAAGGACGGCTACCAGGCCGTTCAGCTGGCTTTCGGCGCGATCAACCCGCGCAAGGTGAGCCAGCCCAAGGCGGGCCACTTCGCCAAGGCGAACGTCGCCCCCCGCCGGCACATCGTCGAGCTGCGCACCACTGACGCGGACTCGTACGAGCTCGGCCAGGAGGTCACCGTCGACACGTTCGCGGCCGGACAGGCCATCGACGTGACCGGCAAGACCAAGGGCAAGGGCTTCGCCGGTGTCATGAAGCGCCACGGCTTCCACGGCCTCAAGGCCAGCCACGGTGTCGAGCGCAAGCACCGCTCGCCCGGTTCGATCGGCGCTTGCGCCACGCCGGGTCGCGTGTTCAAGGGCGTCCGCATGGCGGGCCGCATGGGTGGCGTGCGCTACACCGCGCCCGGCCTCACCGTGCACGCCGTGGACACCGAGAACAACCTGCTGCTCGTGAAGGGCGCCATCCCGGGCCCGAAGGGTGCGCTGGTGCTCGTTCGCACCGCCGCCAAGACGAAGAAGAAGGGTGGTGCCGCGAAGTGACCACGGTTGACGTGATCAGCGCCGAGGGCGCCAAGAGCGGCTCGGTCGAGCTGCCCGCCGACATCTTCGACGTGCAGGCGAACATCTCGCTGATGCACCAGGTCGTGGTGGCCCAGCTGGCCGCCGCGCGCCAGGGCACGCACAAGGCGAAGAGCCGCGGCGAGGTCGCCGGTGGCGGCAAGAAGCCGTACAAGCAGAAGGGCACCGGTCGCGCCCGTCAGGGCTCGATCCGCGCGCCGCAGTTCGCCGGCGGTGGCGTGGTCCACGGCCCGGTGCCGCGTGACTACAGCCAGCGGACCCCGAAGAAGATGAAGGCCGCCGCCCTGCGTGGCGCCCTGTCGGACCGGGCCCGCAACGGCGTGCTGTTCGTGGTCGACGCGTTCGTGGCCGGCGAGACGCCGTCGACGAAGGCCGCCCTCGCGACGGTCCAGAAGGTCGCGGGCGACGCCCGCCGCGTGCTGGTCGTGCTGGGCGCCAACGACGAGATCAACTGGGTGAGCCTGCGCAACCTGCCGCAGGTGCACCTGATCGAGGCCGGGCAGCTCAACACGTACGACGTGCTCGTCAGCGACGCGGTGGTCTTCACCACCGAGGCGCTGGAGGAGTTCCTGGGCGTGCCCGCTGAGGAGGGTTCCAAGTGACGACGATTGCCGACCCGCGCGACGTCATCGTCGCTCCGGTGGTCTCGGAGAAGAGCTACGGCGAGCTCAACCGCAACTGGTACACCTTCCTGGTGCACCCGGACGCGAACAAGACCGAAATCAAGATCGCTATTCAGCAGATCTTCAATGTTCGGGTGCTGACCGTGAACACGCTCAACCGTGAGGGCAAGCGCAAGCGCACCCGCACCGGCTGGGGTCAGCGCAAGGCGACGAAGCGCGCGATGGTGAAGCTCGCCGAAGGCGACCGCATCGAAGCCTTCGGCGGACCGGTGAGCTGAGGGGTATAAGACAATGGGTATCCGTAAGTACAAGCCGACGACGCCCGGTCGCCGTGGCTCCAGCGTCGCCGACTTCACCGAGGTCACCCGGTCGACGCCGGAGAAGTCGCTCGTCGTTCCGCTGCCGAAGAAGGGCGGCCGTAACGTTCACGGCCGTATCACCACGCGGCACCAGGGCGGCGGCCACAAGCGTCAGTACCGTCTGATCGACTTCACCCGGGTGGGCAAGGACGGTGTGCCGGCCAAGGTCGCGCACATCGAGTACGACCCCAACCGCACCGCGCGCATCGCGCTGCTGCACTACGTCGACGGCGAGAAGCGCTACATCGTCGCGCCGAAGGACCTGAAGCAGGGCGACCTGGTCGAGTCCGGCCCCGGTGCCGACATCAAGCCGGGCAACAACCTGCCGCTGCGCAACATCCCGGTCGGTACGACCGTGCACTGCGTGGAGCTGCGTCCGGGTGGCGGCGCCAAGCTGGCCCGCTCGGCCGGCGTCGGCATCCAGCTGCTGGGCCGCGAGGAGGACTACGCCACGCTGCGTATGCCTTCGGGCGAGATCCGCAAGGTGGACGTCCGCTGCCGCGCGACGGTCGGCGAGATCGGCAACGCCGAGCAGTCGAACATCAACTGGGGCAAGGCCGGTCGTATGCGGTGGAAGGGCAAGCGCCCGACCGTCCGTGGTGTCGCCATGAACCCGGTCGACCACCCGCACGGTGGTGGTGAGGGTAAGACCTCCGGTGGTCGCCACCCGGTGAACCCGAAGGGCAAGCCCGAGGGTCGCACCCGCCGCAAGGGCCAGGCGAGCGACAAGCTGATCGTCCGCCGCCGCTACGCCACCCGCAAGCGCGGGTAATAGGGAGAGCTGACAGATGCCTCGCAGCCTGAAGAAGGGCCCCTTCATCGACGACCACCTGCTCAAGAAGGTGGAAGTGCAGAACGAGAAGGGCACCAAGAACGTCATCAAGACCTGGTCGCGGCGTTCGACGATCATCCCGGACATGCTGGGTCACACGATCGCCGTGCACGACGGGCGCAAGCACGTCCCGGTGTTCGTGTCGGAGGCGATGGTCGGGCACAAGCTCGGCGAGTTCGCACTGACCCGGACGTTCAAGGGTCACGAGAAGGACGACCGGAAGAGCCGTCGCCGCTGACGCGGCGGACCGTAATAAGGATTTAGGGGAAACACGATGCCTACGAATGACGCGCAGGCCGCGCCGGGCGCCCGTGCGGTCGCCCGCCACGTGCGCCTGTCCGCCACCAAGGCGCGCCGTGTGGTCAACCTCGTCCGCGGTCTGCCCGCGAAGGAGGCACTGACGGTGCTGCAGTTCGCGCCGCAGGCGGCGAGCGAGCCGGTCTACAAGGTGCTGGCCAGCGCCATCGCCAACGCTGAGAACAACGAGCGTCTCGACCCGGACGCGCTGCTGGTCAGCGCCGCCTACGTGGACGAGGGCCCGACGCTGAAGCGGTTCCGGCCGCGGGCGCAGGGCCGGGCGTACCGGATCCGCAAGCGCACCTGCCACATCACCGTCGAGGTGGAGGCAGTCGCGCCGAAGGCGCCGGTCCGCAAGGCCACCGCCGCCGCGAAGGCGACGCCGGCCAAGGCCACCAAGGCCGCCGCGAAGCCCGAGGTTGAGGCCGCCGAGCAGGAGGAGACCAAGTAATGGGTCAGAAAGTCCACCCGATTGGGTTCCGGCTCGGCATCTCGACCGACTGGAAGTCCCGCTGGTACGCCGACAAGCTCTACAAGGACTACATCGGCGAGGACGTCGCGATCCGCCGCATGATGGCCAAGGGCCTCGAGCGCGCCGGTATCTCGAAGGTCGAGATCGAGCGCACCCGTGACAAGGTCCGCATCGACATCCACACCGCCCGGCCGGGCATCGTCATCGGCCGTAAGGGTGCGGAGGCCGAGCGCCTGCGCGGCGAGCTCGAGAAGCTCACCAAGAAGCAGGTCCAGCTGAACATCCTCGAGGTCAAGAACCCCGAGTCGGACGCTCAGCTGGTCTCGCAGGGCATCGCCGAGCAGCTCTCGGGCCGCGTGGCGTTCCGCCGGGCGATGCGCAAGGCGATCCAGTCGGCCATGAAGAACCCCATGGTCAAGGGCATCCGGGTGCAGGTCTCGGGCCGCCTCGGCGGCGCTGAGATGAGCCGCACGGAGTTCTACCGTGAGGGTCGCGTGCCGCTGCACACGCTGCGCGCCAACATCGAGTACGGCTTCTTCGAGGCCCGTACCACCTTCGGCCGCATCGGCGTGAAGGTCTGGATTTACAAGGGTGACGCCGTGCCGGGTCGCGAGACCCCGGCCGAGGCCCCGGGCCGCCAGCGCCGTGAAGGCCGTGGCGGCGAGCGGTCCGAGCGACCGCGCCGTGGCCGTTCGGGTGCCACCGGCACGACCGGTGCAGGCACCGAGGCCGGCCGTGCGGCCGCCGCGGAGCTCACCAAGGACAGCGCCGACGTGGCTCCGGCCGCGCCGGTTGAGCAGGAGGGCTGAACAATGCTGATGCCGCGTAAGCCTCCGAATGGCTTCCGCAAGCCGCACCACCCCGACCGGTCCGGTCGGAGCAAGGGCGGCAACCGGGTGGTGTTCGGCGAGTTCGGCATCCAGGCGCTCGAGCCGGCGTACGTGACCAACCGGCAGATCGAGTCGGCGCGTATCGCCATGACCCGTCACATCCGTCGTGGTGGCAAGGTCTGGATCACGGTCTTCCCGGACCAGGCCCTGACCAAGAAGCCCGCCGAGACCCGCATGGGTTCCGGTAAGGGCTCACCCGAGTGGTGGGTGGCGAACGTCAAGCCGGGTCGCATTCTCTTCGAGATGGCGTTCCCGAACGAGGAGACTGCTCGTGAGGCCATGCGCCGCGCGATCCACAAGCTCCCGATGAAGTGCCGAATCGTGAAGCGCGAAGTGGGTGAGGCGTGATGGCAGCCGGTACCAAGGCGGCCGAGCTGCGCGAGAGTTCCTCCGAGGAACTGGTCGCGAAGCTGCGGGAGGCCAAGGCGGAGCTGTTCAACCTCCGCGTCCAGGGTGCGACCGGCCAGCTCGACAACAACCGTCGGCTGGATGTGGTCCGTCGCGAGATCGCCCGGATCTACACGATCATGCGCGAGCGTGAGCTGGGGCTCTCGGCCGCGCCTACTGAGGTGGCGTAGGGAACATGAGCGAGACCAACGAGAACGCAGTCGAGCGGAACCGGCGTAAGGTACGCGAGGGTCTGGTCGTCAGCGACAAGATGGACAAGACCGTCGTCGTGGCGGTCGAGGACCGGGTCAAGCACTCGCTGTACGGCAAGGTTCTCCGCCGGACCAGCAAGCTGAAGGCGCACGACGAGCAGAACGCGTGCGGCATCGGCGACCGGGTGCTGCTCATGGAGACCCGCCCGCTGTCCGCCACCAAGCGGTGGCGGGTCGTGGAGATCCTCGAGAAGGCCAAGTGACCCTGCCTCCGGCAGGTTCGCCGGCCGCCTAGCGGCCGAGAAGTTCAGATAGCCGTCCGGTTCGCCCAGCAGGGCGTTCCGGGTGGTTCGAGTTCCGCCAGGCTCCGCCCGCCCTGACCGGGCGGGCGGAGAACCGGCAGACATACAGGAGTTGACGTGATCCAGCAGGAGTCGCGACTGCGAGTCGCCGACAACACGGGTGCCCGGGAGATTCTGTGCATCCGCGTTCTCGGTGGTTCGGGTCGGCGCTACGCGAGCATCGGCGACGTCATCGTGGCCACCGTCAAGGACGCCATCCCCGGTGCCGGTGTGAAGAAGGGTGACGTCGTCAAGGCGGTCATCGTTCGCACCGTCAAGGAGCGGCGTCGTCCCGACGGCTCGTACATCCGCTTCGACGAGAACGCCGCCGTCATCATCAAGGACGGCGGGGACCCGCGCGGCACCCGTATCTTCGGCCCGGTTGGCCGTGAGCTGCGGGACAAGCGCTTCATGAAGATCATTAGCCTTGCCCCGGAGGTGTTGTGACCATGAAGGTCAAGAAGGGCGACAAGGTCAAGGTCATCGCCGGCAAGGACAAGGGCAAGGAGGGTACGGTCATCGCGGCCTACCCCCGGACCGAGAAGATCCTGGTCGAGGGCGTTAACCGGATCACCAAGCACGAGAAGATCCGTACCACCCAGCGTGGCGCCAAGACCGGCGGCATCATCACCCAGGAGGCGCCCATCCACGTCTCCAACGTGATGGTCGTCGAGGACGGCAAGCCCGTCCGGGTCGGCTACAAGATCGACGAGAACGGCGTGAAGACTCGCGTCTCCCGTCGCACCGGCAAGGAGCTGTGATGACGACGGCGACCGAGACCAAGACCATGCCTCGTCTCAAGGAGCGTTACCGCGCCGAGGTTGCGGGCCAGCTGCGCGAGCAGTTCGGCTTCGCCAACCCGATGCAGGTGCCGGGCCTGGTGAAGATCGTGGTCAACATGGGCGTCGGCGAGGCGGCCCGTGACTCGAAGAAGATCGACGGTGCGGTCCGCGACCTCACCGCGATCACCGGCCAGAAGCCGCTGATCCGCAAGGCCACCAAGTCCATCGCGCAGTTCAAGCTGCGTGAGGGCATGCCGATCGGCGCGAAGGTGACCCTGCGCGGCGACCGGATGTGGGAGTTCCTGGACCGGCTGCTGTCGATCGCGCTGCCGCGTATCCGCGACTTCCGCGGTCTGGACGGGCGCAAGCTCGACGGTCACGGCAACTACACCTTCGGTCTGACTGAGCAGTCGGTCTTCCACGAGATCGACCAGGACAAGATCGACGCGGTCCGGGGCATGGACATCACGCTCGTGACCACTGCCAAGACCGACGATGAGGGCCGGGCGCTGCTCAAGCTCCTGGGCTTCCCGTTCAAGGAGAACTGAGCACATGGCCAAGAAGGCGCTGATCATCAAGGCTGCGGCCAAGCCGAAGTTCGCGGTGCGCGCGTACACCCGGTGCCAGAAGTGCGGCCGGCCGAAGGCCGTCTACCGCAAGTTCGGGCTCTGCCGGGTTTGTGTTCGGGACATGGCTCACAAGGGTGAGCTCCCCGGCGTGTCCAAGGCTTCCTGGTAAATCCAAGGCTTCCCCTTCGCCGTAGGCCCGGTGTGACACCGGGAACCGCGGCGAGAAAGGCTGATAAACAATGACGATGACCGACCCGATTGCAGACATGCTCACGCGTCTGCGCAACGCCAACCAGGCGTACCACGACCGGGTGGCGATGCCCTACTCGAAGATCAAGGCGAACGTCGCCGAGGTTCTCAAGGCCGAGGGCTACATCGCCGCCTGGGCTGTCGAGGAGCCCGCCGAGGGTGCCGTCGGCAAGAGCCTGATCGTCGAACTGAAGTTCGGCCCGAACCGGGAGCGGAGCCTGGCCGGCATCCGGCGTGTCTCCAAGCCCGGCCTGCGGGTTTACGCCAAGTCCCCGGAGCTGCCGCGTGTTCTCGGCGGTCTGGGTGTGGCGATTATTTCGACGTCTCAGGGGCTGCTCACCGACCGGCAGGCCCGTAAGCGCGGGGTGGGCGGGGAAGTCCTCGCCTACGTCTGGTGAGGAAGGTCTGCAATGTCGCGAATCGGACGTAAGCCGATCCCGGTGCCTTCCGGCGTCGAGATCACCATCGATGGCCAGACCGTCAAGGTCAAGGGCCCCAAGGGCACGCTCGAGCACACGCTCAGCGAGCCGATCATCGCGGAGCGCGGTGAGGGCGGCGAGCTGCTCGTCACCCGCCCGAACGATGAGCGTCGTGCCAAGGAGCTGCACGGTCTCTCCCGTACCCTGGTCGCCAACATGATCGTCGGCGTCACCGAGGGCTACAAGAAGAGCCTGGAGATCAACGGCACCGGTTACCGTGTCACGGCCAAGGGCGCCGACCTGGAGTTCGCTCTCGGGTTCTCGCACCCGGTCGTGGTGCAGCCGCGGGAGGGCATCACCTTCACGGTGGAGCGGCCGACGCTGTTCCACATCACCGGCATCGACAAGCAGCTTGTCGGCGAGGTCGCCGCCAACATCCGGAAGATCCGCCCGCCGGAGCCCTACAAGGGCAAGGGTGTCAAGTACCAGGGCGAGGTCATCCGCCGTAAGGCCGGTAAGGCTGGAAAGGCAGGTAAGAAGTGACCGCCACGCTGCTCAAGCGCCGCAACGGCGTCGCCGCCAAGCGGGCCGTCGGCAAGGCGCGTCGGCACTTCCGCATCCGCCGGAACCTCAGCGGCACCGCCGAGCGCCCCCGCCTGGTCGTCACCCGCACGCTGCGCCACATCTGGGTTCAGATCGTGGACGACACCAAGGGTCACACCGTGGTGTCCGCCTCGAGCATGGACGCCTCGATCAAGGGCGCCGAGGGCGACAAGAGCGCCATCGCCGGCAAGGTGGGCGCTCTGCTCGCCGACCGGGCGAAGGCCGCCGGAATCACCAAGGTCGTCTTCGACCGCGGTGGCAACCGCTACGCGGGCCGCATCGCGGCTCTGGCGGACGCCGCACGCGGTGCTGGACTCGAGTTCTAGGAAAGGTGGCTGGGATAATGCCAGGACCACAACGCCGGGGCACGGGTTCCGGTAACACTGAGGGCGGCGACCGCGGTGGTCGCGAGCGCCGTGGCCGCGGCGACGGTCGCGGCAACGCGCCCGTCGAGAAGACCCCGCACCTCGAGCGCGTCGTCACGATCAACCGTGTCGCCAAGGTCGTCAAGGGCGGTCGGCGCTTCAGCTTCACCGCGCTGGTGATCGTCGGCGACGGCGAGGGCAACGTCGGCGTCGGCTACGGCAAGGCCAAGGAGGTGCCCGCGGCGATCGCCAAGGGTGTCGAGGAGGCCAAGAAGCACTTCTTCCGGGTTCCCCGGATCGGCTCCACCATCCCGCACCCGGTGCAGGGTGAGGCGGCGGCCGGTGTGGTGCTGCTCAAGCCGGCCAGCGCCGGTACGGGTGTCATCGCCGGCGGCCCGGTGCGTGCCGTGCTGGAGTGCGTGGGCATCCACGACGTGCTGTCGAAGAGCCTCGGCTCCTCGAACCCGATCAACATCGTGCACGCCACGGTCGCCGCGCTGAAGATGCTGGAGTCCCCGGAGGCCATCGCGGCTCGCCGCGGGCTGCCGGTCGAGGACGTCGCGCCGGCCGCACTGCTGGCCGCGCGTGCGGGAGCGGGTGCGTAACCATGGCACGTTTGAAGGTCACCCAGTTGCGGTCCGACATCGGGCGCAAGCGCAACCAGCGCGAGTCGCTGCGTTCGCTCGGGCTCAAGCGGATCAACGACGTGGTGGTGAAAGAGGACCGTCCCGAGATTCGGGGCATGATCTTCGCGGTCAGCCACCTCGTGAAGGTCGAGGAGGTTGAGTAATGACGATCAAGATCCACCACCTCCGCCCGGCGCCCGGTGCCAAGACCGCCAAGACCCGTGTGGGTCGTGGTGAGGGCTCCAAGGGCAAGACCGCCGGTCGCGGTACCAAGGGTACGAAGGCCCGTTACCAGGTGAAGCCGTCGTTCGAGGGTGGGCAGATGCCTATCCACATGCGGCTTCCGAAGATGAAGGGCTTCCGGAACAAGTTCAAGGTCGTGTTCCAGGTCGTGAACCTGGACCGGCTCGCCGAGCTGTTCCCCAACGGCGGCCAGGTCGGCCCGCTGGAGCTGGCCGAGGCCGGTGCCGTCCGCAAGGGCCACCCGGTCAAGGTGCTCGGCACCGGCGAGCTGGGCGGCGTGAAGCTCCAGGTGTCGGCGCACGGTTTCAGCGCCTCCGCCAAGGAGAAGATCGCTGCCGCCGGCGGCTCCGTGACGGAGCTGTAAGTACAGTCGCAGACGTGGCGCCCGACCGACCTAGGTCGGGCGCCACGCTCGGCTTCCGGCCTTTCTGGGCAAGACGCAGGTCGTAGCCACTGGGCACGAGCGCTGCCAAGGCCTAGGCTGGCACAGATATGTGCCGTGCAGACCTGACCATTGAGGGTCGGGACTGTTAGAGTCCGATCCCAGCTACGCGTAAACTGCGCGTGGCGCGGTGAAGGCCGACCGTAACGGTCACGGCTCGCACCACACACCCAGTCACGCCCCTTTACACGACAGCCACCGGCCCCCGGTGCCGCGCGCAGGAGGAAGAAGTTGCTCTCCGCTTTTGTCAGTGCGTTCAAGACGCCTGACCTGCGCAAGAAGATTCTGTTCACGCTCGGGATCATCGCGCTCTATCGCCTCGGTGCCACGCTGCCCAGCCCCGGTGTCTCGTACGGGAACGTGCAGAAGTGCATCACCGCCATGGAGTCGGGTGCCGAGAACGGCGTCTTCACGCTCCTTAACCTCTTCTCCGGCGGCGCTCTGCTGTCCCTGTCGGTCTTCGCGCTGGGCATCATGCCGTACATCACGGCGTCGATCATCCTGCAGCTGCTCACCGTGGTCATCCCGCGCCTGGAGCAGCTCCGCAAGGAGGGCCAGTCCGGCCAGGCGAAGATCACCCAGTACACCCGCTACCTGACCCTGGGCCTCGCCGTCCTGCAGTCCTCGGCCTTCGTGGCCCTGGCGCGCTCCGGCCAGCTGTTCCAGGGCGCGTGCGACCAGTTCCCGATCGTGCCGAACACCCAGATGCCGCAGTGGGTCACGCTGACCGCGCTGGTCGTCACCATGACCGCCGGCACCGGCGTCGTGATGTGGCTCGGCGAGCTCATCACCGACCGCGGCGTGGGCAACGGCATGTCCGTCCTGATCTTCACCTCCATCGCCGCCCGCCTCCCCAGTGAGGGCTGGCAGCTGAAGGAGTCCAAGGGCTGGTGGGGTTTCGTCGGCGTGCTGGCGCTCGTCGTCGTGGTCATCGCGCTGGTGGTGTACATCGAGCAGGCGCAGCGCCGCATCCCGGTGCAGTACGCCAAGCGCATGGTCGGCCGGCGCATGTACGGCGGCACCTCGACCTACATCCCGCTGAAGGTCAACCAGGCGGGTGTCATCCCGGTCATCTTCGCGTCCTCGCTGCTCTACCTGCCCACGCTGGCCCTGCAGTTCATGGACCAGAACAACCCGGGCACGGTCCAGATCTGGCTGCGCGACTACCTGACGGTCCCCAGCAAGTGGAGCTACATCCTGCTCTACTTCCTGATGATCATCTTCTTCACGTACTTCTACGTCTCGATCACGTTCAACCCGACCGAGATCGCGGACAACATGAAGAAGTACGGCGGCTTCGTGCCGGGTATCCGGCCGGGCAAGCCCACCGCCGACTACCTCGACTTCATCCTGAGCCGGATCACCCTGCCGGGCGCGCTCTACCTCGGCATCATCGCGATCCTGCCGAACCTGTTCTTCATCTGGCTCGACTCCCAGGCCTACCAGAACTTCCCCTTCGGCGGCACCGCGGTGCTGATCATGGTGGGCGTCGGTCTGGAGACGGTCAAGCAGATCGAGAGCCAGCTCATGCAGCGCAGCTACGAGGGATTCCTTCGGTGAGCAAGCGGGCGCAGCGGATCGGCGGCGCGTTCTCGCGCCGCCGGTTCGCCGGTTTTGGAGGGGTGTCACGATGAGGCTGGTGCTGGTGGGTCCGCCCGGCGCGGGCAAGGGGACGCAGGCGGAGTTCATCGCCTCGCACCTGTCCGTGCCCAAGATCTCGACGGGTGACATCTTCCGGGCCAACGTCTCGCAGGGCACCCCGCTCGGCCTGGAGGCCAAGCGCTACATGGACGCGGGCGGCCTGGTGCCGGACGAGGTCACCATCAACATGGTGCGCGGCCGGCTCGCCGAGCCGGACGCCGCCGACGGCTTCCTGCTCGACGGCTTCCCGCGCACTGTGCCCCAGGCCGTGGCGCTGGACAAGATGCTGGCCGACACGGGCGCGAACCTGGACCTGGTGCTGGAGCTCATCGTCGACAACGACGAGGTCATCCGGCGGCTGTCCGGCCGGCGCACCTGCCACGGCTGCGGCAAGATCTGGCACATCGAGTTCGACGCGTCGAGCCGTGAGGGCCTCTGCGACCGCTGCGGCGGCGAGCTCTACCAGCGTGACGACGACAAGGCCGAGACGATCGCGGAGCGTCTGAAGGTGTACGCCCGCGACACCGCCCCCCTGGTCGACCACTACGGCGCGCAGGGCCGCCTGGTCGGGATCGACGCCACGGGGCCGGTGGAGGACGTCACCGAGCGGGCCATCAACGAGCTGCGCTCGTTCAGCGCGTAGCATTGCCTGGCGTTCGGCGGTGGGGCCGGCGCCTGCAGGGATCATGACCGCTCCTGCTGTACACGCGATGACCGATGCCGGTCGGGTGCGTGTCGGCGGGGCGGCGGGCTGCCGCCGTCAGCGCGACGGCGGGCGGCTCGTCCCGCGGACATGAGGCGACGAAAGCGCCGGACAGTCCCCGCCGGGCAGGAAACGCCCGGTGCGACCGTTCCGGCGGGGGAAGGCGACGGCCGAGCACATGGACATCGAGATCAAGACGCCGGAGCAGCTGCACCTGATGCGCGCTGCCGGGCTCGTGGTGGCGGCGGCGCTGGCCGCGGCCCGCGAAGCCGTCAAGCCCGGGGTCAGCACCGCCGAGCTGGACGCCGTCGCCGAGGACGTGATCCGGTCGCACGGCGCCATCCCGTCGTTCAAGGGCTACCACGGCTTTCCGGGGACCATCTGCTCGTCGGTGAACGAGCAGATCGTGCACACCATCCCGAACCCGAAGCACGTGCTGGCCGAGGGTGACCTGATCTCCATCGACTGCGGGGCCATCCTGAACGGCTGGCACGGGGACGCCGCGATCACCGTCGGCGTGGGGGAGACCCGTCCGGATCTGCTGCGCATGGCCGAGGTAGCCGAGGACTCGATGTGGGCCGGCATCGCCGCCGCGGCGCGCGGGGTGCGTTCGGGCACCGGGCGGCTGACCGACATCTCGTGGGCCGTGGAGTCCGCGGTGCGCAAGGCGCCCCGCAAGTACGGCATCGTCAAGGGGTACGGCGGCCACGGCATCGGCACGGCCATGCACCAGGAGCCGCACATTCACAACCACGGCCGCCCCGGCCGCGGCCCGATGCTGGTCCCGGGCATGGCCCTGGCCATCGAGCCGATGATCACGATGGGCTCGGCCCGCACCGCCGAGCTGAACGACGGCTGGACCGTCGTCACCACCGACGGCTCCCACGCCGCGCACGTCGAGCACTCCATCGGCCTGTTCGAGGACGGCGTCTGGGTCCTCACCGCCCCCGACGGCGGCCGCGCCCGCCTCGGCGACCTGCTCACCTCCGCCGCCACCGCCTGACCCTGTGGGTTTCGACACTCCCGGCCGCGGGGGTCGGGGGGTGGTTTGGTATCGATGCCGAGGTGGGCGTAGACTGGCCAATCGGCGCACCGCGTCCACTCTGCCATGCTCCCCGCGCTTCGGGGGTCGGGCGGAACCGCGGCTGGCGTGGTCCGGATCCCCGGATCGCGATGGACCAGGTGGGCCGACCCAATTCACCCTATGTCAGGTAGCGGAGGATATGCCGAAGAAGGACGGGGCCATCGAGATCGAGGGCCGGGTTATCGAGCCACTCCCGAACGCCATGTTCCGGGTTGAGCTCGCCAATGGTCACAAGGTCTTGGCCCACATCAGCGGCAAGATGCGTCAGCACTACATTCGCATCCTGCCCGAGGACCGGGTCGTCGTCGAGCTCTCGCCGTACGACCTCACTCGCGGGCGGATCGTCTACCGCTACAAGTAATCGAACTGACTCCACCGGGGTGAGTCCGTGTCCGTCTTTCCCTGGCTCGACGCTGTGCGGGCCGGGAATAGCAGCAAAGGCGAGCCGTGAAGGTCAAGCCGAGTGTCAAGAAGATCTGCAACAAGTGCCGCGTCATCCGTCGGCACGGCCGGGTCATGATCATTTGTGACGACCCGCGCCACAAGCAGCGCCAGGGCTGATTCCAGCTCCCTGGCAACGCCTGTCGTTGCAGCATCACCAGCAATAGCTCGTTCCAGCCGCGGGAACGCTCCGACTTGTCGGACAGCTCTGCGGATCAACCCCCGGTCGGAGGCCGGGGCCCCACCTGGGCAGGTGGGGGATGGATCGGGCGCAGACCTCCGCAAGCTACGAGGAGCAGCCCACCATGGCACGTCTCGTCGGCGTTGATCTCCCCCGCGAAAAGCGGCTGGAGATCGCGCTTACCTACGTTTACGGCATCGGCCGCACCCGCTCGGCGCAGCTTTGCTCCGCCACGGGCATCGACCCGAACAAGCGGGCAAAGGACCTCACCGACGAAGAGGTCGTCCAGCTTCGTGACTACATCGAAGCGAACTTCAAGGTTGAAGGCGACCTGCGCCGCGAGGTCGCCGCTGACATCCGCCGCAAGGTGGAGATCGGTTGCTACGAGGGCATCCGGCACCGCAAGGGCCTGCCTGTCCGTGGACAGCGCACTCGCACGAACGCTCGTACCCGCAAGGGCCCGAAGCGCACCGTGGCCGGCAAGAAGAAGGCCGGCAAGAAGTAAGCCTGTCCCGCTAGCAACCGCATCTAGAAGGAGCGCATAAAGATATGCCACCCAAGGCACGCGCTGGGGCCGCTGTAAAGAAGGTCCGGCGTAAAGAACGCAAGAACGTCTCCCACGGGCAGGCGCACATCAAGAGCACGTTCAACAACACCATCGTGTCCATCACGGACCCGACCGGTGCTGTGATCTCGTGGGCCTCCGCCGGCCAGGTCGGCTTCAAGGGCTCGCGTAAGTCGACTCCGTTCGCCGCCCAGCTGGCCGCCGAGGCCGCCGCGCGTCGCGCGATGGAGCACGGCATGCGCAAGGTCGACGTGTTCGTCAAGGGTCCGGGCTCTGGCCGTGAGACCGCCATCCGTTCGCTGACCGCTGCCGGTCTCGAGGTCGGGCAGATCTCCGACGTCACGCCGCAGCCGCACAACGGATGCCGTCCGCCCAAGCGGCGCCGGGTCTAAGGGGAGATTGAAAGATGGCTCGTTACACCGGCGCTGACTGCCGCCGTTGCCGTCGTGAGAAGGTCAAGCTGTTCCTCAAGGGCAGCAAGTGCGATGGGCCGAAGTGCCCGTTCGAGTCGCGCCCCTTCCCGCCCGGCCAGCACGGCCGCGGTCGCACCAAGGAGTCCGAGTACCTGCTGCAGCTTCGTGAGAAGCAGAAGGCCCGTCGTATCTACGGCGTGCTGGAGAAGCAGTTCCGCGGCTACTACGAAGAGGCCAACCGCAAGTCGGGCAAGACGGGTGAGGTTCTGCTGCAGATCCTCGAGTCGCGTCTCGACAACGTGGTCTACCGGGCCGGCCTGGCCAAGTCCCGTGACCACGCCCGTCAGGTCGTGAAGCACGGTCACTTCCTGGTCAACGGCAAGAAGGTCGACATCCCGTCGTACCGCGTCGCCGAGCACGACATCGTCGAGGTCCGGACCAAGTCCCGCGAGCTCACGCCGTTCGTGGTGGCGCAGGCCGAGGCCGGCTCGCGTGGCGTCCCGGCCTGGCTGGAGGTCATCCCCAGCCAGTTCAAGGTTCTCGTTCACTCGCTTCCGGCCCGCCAGGTGATCGACACCCAGGTCCAGGAGCAGCTGATCGTCGAGCTCTACTCCAAGTAGTAGTGCTCTGGCCGGTGCGGCGTCATGCCGCACCGGCCGCCATTACGCGTGGCGTCAAATAGTGGGCGCCCAACGTATAGGAGTTCACCAGTGCTTATCTCTCAGCGGCCGACTCTCACCGAAGAGGCGATCAACGAGACCCGCTCCCGGTTCACCATCGAGCCGCTCGAGCCCGGGTTCGGCTACACCCTCGGCAACTCGCTGCGTCGTACGCTGCTCAGCTCGATCCCGGGCGCGGCCGTCACCAGCATCAAGATCGACGGTGTGCTGCACGAGTTCACCACGATCCCCGGTGTCAAGGAGGACGTGGTCGAGCTGGTCATGAACGTCAAGGACCTGTGTGTCTCGTCGGAGCACGACGAGCCGGTCAGCATGTACCTGCGCAAGCAGGGCCCTGGCGACGTGACCGCCGGCGACATCCAGCCCCCGGCCGGTGTCTCCGTGCACAACCCGGACCTGAAGCTCGCGACCCTGAACGGCAAGGGCCGGCTCGACATGGAGCTGACCGTCGAGCGGGGCCGGGGCTACGTCACGGCGGCGCAGAACAAGAACGCCGGCGCCGAGATCGGCCGCATCCCGGTCGACTCGATCTACTCGCCGGTGCTCAAGGTGACGTACCGCGTCGAGGCGACCCGTGTCGAGCAGCGCACCGACTTCGACCGTCTGATCATCGACGTCGAGTCGAAGGCGTCCATCTCGCCGCGGACCGCGCTGGCGTCGGCCGGTTCCACCCTGGTGGAGCTGTTCGGGCTGTGCCGTGAGCTGGACGAGACCGCCGAGGGCATCGACATCGGCCCGTCGCCGCAGGACGCGCAGCTCGCTGCCGACCTGGCGCTGCCGATCGAGGAGCTGGACCTGACCGTCCGCTCGTACAACTGCCTCAAGCGCGAGGGCATCAACTCCGTCGGTGAGCTCATCGGGCGCACCGAGGCGGACCTGCTCGACATAAGGAATTTCGGGCAGAAGTCCATCGACGAGGTGAAGATGAAGCTCGCCGGGATGGGTCTGGGGCTGAAGGACTCGGCTCCGAACTTCGACCCGGCCCACGTCGTGGACTCCTACGGCGACGCCGACTACGACACTGACGACTACCGCGAGACCGAGCAGCTGTAACCGAACCTGCCTCGGCAGCTCGGATAGACATCAAGGAGCACCAATGCCCACGCCCACCAAGGGTCCCCGCCTCGGGGGCAGCCCCGCGCACGAGCAGCTGATCCTGGCCAACCTGGCCCAGTCGCTGTTCAAGCACGGCCGCATCACCACCACCGAGACCAAGGCCAAGCGGCTGCGCCCGCTGGCCGAGCGCCTCATCACCAAGGCCAAGCGGGACGACCTGGCGGCTCGCCGCGAGGTTCGCAAGTCGATCCCCGAGCGGGACGTCTTCGTGGCCCTGTTCGAGCAGATCGCCCCGCGCTTCGCGAACCGCAACGGTGGCTACACGC
Source organism: Catellatospora aurea (assembly GCF_042663325.1). NCBI lineage: Bacteria > Bacillati > Actinomycetota > Actinomycetes > Micromonosporales > Micromonosporaceae > Catellatospora > Catellatospora aurea. Next base: position 6,991 of record NZ_JBHTAC010000007.1, on the reverse strand, counting down.
GGATCGTGAAGACCGGCCCGCGCAAGGGTGACGCCGCTCCGATGGCGATCATCGAGCTGGTCGAGGAGCTCGAGGTGGCGGCGCCCGCGGCGCCGGCGAAGGCTGCCAAGGCCCAGGCCAAGAAGGCCGCCCAGGAGGACAAGGTCGCCGTTCTGTCCGGCGAGGCCGGCGACGCCGACGAGGCCGCCGACAAGGCCTGAGTTCCATCGGTCGGAGCTCCTCTCCCGCTGCGTGCGCAGCCGGGAGGGGAGCTTCGCCGTTTCCGCGGGGTTGGTGCCCGCGTGTCGAGGCGCGTAGGAGGAGCAGGAGATGGCGCGGGTACGGCTGGACGTCGGTTACGACGGCACGGACTTCTCTGGCTGGGCGGCGCAGCCGGGTCGGCGTACGGTCGCCGGGGTGCTGCTGGCCGAGCTGGAGAAGGTGTTCGGGCCGGGCAACCCGACCGGCCTGACCGTGGCCGGCCGCACCGACGCCGGCGTGCACGCCACCGGGCAGGTGTGCCACGTCGACCTGCCCGACGAGCGCTGGCAGGCGCTCGCGCCCTCGCTGGTGCGCCGACTGGCCGGGCTGTTGCCCGGGGACGTGCGGGTGTGGTCGGCCCGTGCGGTGCCGCCGACGTTCGATGCGCGGTTCTCGGCCATGTGGCGGCGCTACGAATACCGGGTCGTCGACACGGAGTCCGGTCCGAGCCCGCTGCGCCGCCACGACACCCTGTTCTGGCTGCGGCCGCTGGACCTGGACCGGCTCAACGCGGCCGCGGCGGGGCTGTGCGGGGAGCACGACTTCGCGGCGTTCTGCAAGCGCAAGGAGCACGCGACGACCATCCGGCACATCACCGCGATGTCGTGGCGGCGCGAGCCGGACGGCGTACTGGCCGCGACGGTGCAGGCCGACGCGTTCTGCCAGGCGATGGTGCGCAGCCTGGTCGGCGCGATGCTGACGGCCGGCGACGGCCGCCGGGAGCCGGACTGGCCCGCGTCGCTGCTGACCCGCACCGAACGCGTCAGCGACGTGCTGGTCGCCCCGCCGCACGGGCTGAACCTGATCGCGGTGGGCTATCCGGACGAGGCGGAGTTCGCGGCCCGCGCCGAGCAGACCCGCAACCTGCGCGGCGTGCCCGCGGGCCTACGGGCGGCCGCGGCCGCGCAGCCCACCGACCAGCCGTCCTGACCGACCCGGCCGCCACACCCCCAGCATCGCAACCGCGCAGCTCACGGCTGTGGCGGCGTTAAGAAGGGCACCTTCTGCAACGCGGAGCGTTGTGAAGGTGCCCTTCCTTTGTCTTCAGCTGGCGGCGGGGGTGGGAGCGCCGCTGGTGGTGATGGGGTCGCTGGCGCGTTCCTCGAGGACCTTGCCGCGCAGGTAGAACTCGATCACGTCGAAGAGGATCTGCTTGGCGAACGGGTCGCCGATCGGGATCTCGCCGCCGTCGGATCGGGCGATCACGCAGTAGACCAGGTAGTGACCGCGGATGTTCCAGCCGGCGTGGGTCGAGGCCAGGGCCAGCGGCTTGGTGATGCTCTTCTTGTCCTGGCGGTCGGGGGCGTAGCCGAGGAAGCGTCCCTTGCCCTCGTCGACGATCGGTTTGATCGCCTCGTACGCCTTCTCCGCGTTGGCGACCGTGTCCAGGTTCACGATGCCGCCGGTGACCAGGTAGGCCCCGTTAGGGGAGCGCATCGTGCCGCGGACCACCTGGGAGCAGCCCAGCTTCGTGATCAGCTTGCTGATCTCGCCGCTGGCGGCCGCCCGGCAGTCGGTGAGCACCTGCGGCTTGATGACCGTGTACACCTCGGTCGGCTTGTTCGGGTCGATGACGATCTGCTTGCCCGGGAAGACCTCGCCCGCGGTGAGCGGCTTCGGGTCGATCTCGCGGGAGGTGATGTCGACGGGCGTGGCGGTCGGCGGCGGCGAGGTGTTGGCCTGCGCGCCGGTGCCCTGCTTCTCGTCCAGCACCATCAGGAAGGATCCGACACCGCACACCGTCAGCACGGCCAGCACACCGAGCACGCTCAGCGCCTTCTTCCAGCGCCCGGACATGTTCGGGTTCACCGCGAGCCGCTGCCAGCCGGCGGCCACGCCGGGCTCGCCCGCGCCGGCCGGACGCGGCCCGGTGCGCCGCGGCGGTGGTGGAGGCGGCGGCGTGACGGTGGGCCGGGTGGGTGGCGGCGGCACGACCCGCACCGGCATCGCCGGGTTGGGCGCGGTGCGCGGCGGCATGCCACCGGGCGCGCCGACGCCGGGGGAGACCGGGGTCGCGGGCGGCGCGGAACGTTGGCGCGGCTCGGTGACGTTGCGCCGCGGCGGGGCGGCCGTGGGGCCGCCTGGCGCGAATCCGCGCCGCATGGTGGGTGGAGGGTCCTCGACGCCTCGTGGACGCGCCAGCGCGCCGTTGCGGGCACCGGGCGGCTCCCCGGGCACGTTGCGCCGGGGCGGCTCGCCTGTCCGCGGCTCGCCGCGGCGCGGCGGCTCGTATCCGTGCGGCGCGGCCGGGGTGCGTGATCCCGGCACGAGCCCGGGACCCTGCCCGCGGGCGGGCTGCGGCGGCGGCACGGGCCGCCCGCCTGCCCGGCCGGGCGGGACACCGGGATGTTCGTGCGGGGGTTTGCGCTCCTGGAAGCCGTCGAACCGGTCGGGGTTCTGCGTCGGCTCGGCGGCGCGGCGTCGGCCGGCCCCACCTGTCCGGCTTGGTGACTCAGAGTCATGGGCGCTGTCGCGTGGTGACCCGTGCCGACCGGCGCCCGTGTCCCCGGGTAAGCGGGGACCGGGCGTGTCTCGGTCGCGCGGGTCACGACGGGAAGATGGCGGCCAGTCCCCCGAACCGGTGCCGTAGCCGTGAGCCATGTCGCACAGCGTAATGGACGACACAGTCGCCAATAACCCTGCGGCCGGTGAGTCCGTCCGTTCGGGGGAGAATGTGCGGGTGGGCGAGCATTACTTCACTGCGGAGCCGGGCGCGTCGGCGCGCCCGCACGAGGTCGTTTTCAGTATCGAGGGTCATGAGTACGACCTGGTCGCAGCGGGTGGGGTGTTCTCCGCGACGCGGCTCGACCCGGGCACGACCGTGCTGCTGAAGAAGGGCCCGCTGCCCGGCGCGGAGGTCACCGGAAACTTTCTGGACCTCGGGTGCGGCTACGGCCCGATCACCATGGTCCTGGCCACCCGCGCGCCGTCGGCGCTGGTGTGGGCCGTCGACGTCAACGCGCGGGCCCGCGAGCTGACCGAGGAGAACGCCCGGCGGCTGAAGGTCGCCGACCGGGTACGCGTCGCCGACCCCGACGGGGTGCCGGCCGACGTCGAGTTCACCCAGATCTGGTCCAATCCGCCGATCCGGATCGGCAAGGAGGAGCTGCACCAGCTGCTGCTGCGCTGGCTGCCGCGGCTCGCCCCGGGCGGCACGGCGTGGCTGGTCGTCGCCAAGCACAAGGGCGCGGACTCGCTGCAGCAGTGGCTGGGCGACCAGGGCTGGCAGGCCGAGCGGCACGCCAGCGGCTCGGGGTTCCGGGTGCTGAAAGTGACTCGCCCCCGACCGGCCTGATCAGGCACTATTCCGGCGTGGGATACGTGGATGTGGCCGGCGTGGCGTACACGCTGCCGGACGGGCGTGAACTCTTCTCCGACGTGTCGTTCCGCGTCGGCGAGGGAGCCAAGGTGGCGCTCATCGGCCCGAACGGGGCCGGCAAGACGACGCTGCTGCGCATGGTCTCCGGCGACCTGCCGGTGCCCACGGGCGCCGTCGCGCGCTCCGGCGGCCTCGGGGTGATGCGCCAGTTCATCGGCATGCTCGGGTCCTCTGCCGCGACCGGGGTGCCCGGCGGCGCCGAGATGACGCTCGCCGAGATGGCCCTCGGCCTGGTCGAGCCGCGCCTGCAGGCCGCGGGCGCGCGCCTGGTCAAGGCCGAGCAGGCGATGCGGGTGGCCGACTCGCGCGGCAAGCTGACCAGCAGCGCCCAGCAGGCGCAGCTGCACTACGCCGAGGCGCTGTCCGCGTACGGCGAGGCCGGCGGCTACGAGGCCGAGGTGCTGTTCGACACCGTCGCCACGCTCATTCTGAACCTGTCCTGGGACGAGTGCCGGGACCGGCCGGTGCGCACCCTGTCCGGCGGTCAGCAGAAACGATTCGCACTGGAGCTGCTGCTGCGCGGCACCGACGAGGTGCTGCTGCTCGACGAGCCGGACAACTTCCTCGACGTGCCCGCCAAACGCTGGCTGGAGCAGCGGCTGCGCGAGTCGAAGAAGTCCGTGCTGTACGTCTCGCACGACCGGGAGCTGCTCAACCAGACCGCCGACCGGGTCGTCGCGGTCGAGGGCGGCAGCGCCTGGACGCACGTCGGCTCGTTCGCGTCGTGGCACGAGGCGCGGGGCGCCCGGCACGACAGCATGGAGGAGCGCCGCCGCCGCTGGGACGAGGAGCACGAGAAGCTGCGCGCGCTGATGCTGATGTACAAGCAGAAGTCGGCCTACAACGACGGCCTGGCCTCGCGGTACCAGGCCGCGCAGACCCGGCTGCGCAAGTTCGAGGAGGCGGGCCCGCCGCCGCTGCCGCCCAAGGACCAGCAGATCCAGATGCGGCTCAAGGGCTCCCGCACCGGCAAGCGCGCCGTCATCTGCGAGCAGCTCGAACTGGAGAACCTCACCTTCCCGTTCGACCTCGAACTCTGGTACGGCGACCGGCTCGCCGTGCTCGGCGCGAACGGCACCGGCAAGTCCCACTTCCTTCGTCTGCTCGCGCAGCAGGCGCACGGCGGGGGCGAGGAGGCCGGGCGCTCGGCCGACGGCGCGGTGCACGCGAACGTGAAGCACAGCGGTGTCGCGAGGCTCGGCGCGCGGGTCGTGCCCGGCCACTTCTCGCAGACCCACGACCGGCCCGACCTGGCCGGCAAGGAGCTGATCGACATCCTGTGGCGCGGCGACACGCACCGGCCGTCGCTGGCCCGCGAGGCTGCGTACAAGGTGCTCGACCGCTACGAGCTGGCCAAGCAAGCGGAGCAGCGCTTCGGCACGTTGTCCGGCGGCCAGCAGGCCCGCTTCCTGGTGCTGCTGCTGGAACTGAGCGGCGTCACCCTGCTGCTGCTCGACGAGCCCACCGACAACCTGGACCTGGCCAGCGCCGAAGCCCTGGAGCAGGGCTTGGCCGGCTTCGAGGGCACCGTCGTCGCGGTCACCCACGACCGCTGGTTCACCCGGGGCTTCGACCGCTTCCTGCTGTTCCAGGCCGATGGCGAGGTCGTCGAGACCCCCGAACCGGTGTGGGACGTGCGCTAGCGGGCGGACAGCTGGAAGGCGCGGCGGTACGTGCGCGGGGGCACGCCGCGGCGGCGCGTGAAGTGCTCGCGCAGGATGGCCGCCGAGGTGAACCCGACTCGGCGGGCCACCTCCTCGACCGCCAGGTCGGTGGTCTCCAGCAGCTCTTCGGCGCTGTTCAGCCGCTGCGCCAGCAGCCAGGCGTGCGGCGTGGATCCGGTGGCGTCGGCGAACCGGCGCAGGAAGGTGCGTCGGCTGGCCAGCGCGCGGGCGGCCAGCTCGTCGACGGTCAGCCGCCGGTGCAGGTTGTCTCGCGCCCAGGCCAGCACCGTGCCGAGCCGTTCGTCGTCCGCGCCGTCGGGCACGGGCGCGGCCACGTACTGCGCCTGCCCGCCCTCGCGGTGCGGCGGGATCACCATCTCCCGGGCGATCTCGTTCGCGGCTGCGGCACTGTGTTCCCGGCGGATCAGGTGCAGGCACATGTCCGCCCCGGCGGCCGCGCCCGCGCCCGTGACGACGGAGCCCTCGTCCACGTAGAGCACGTCGGCGGCGAGCCGCACGGCCGGGAACCTGGCGGCGAAGTCGGCGGCGAACCGCCAGTGCGTCGTGGCCCGCCGCCCGTCGAGCAGGCCGGCCGCGGCCAGCGTGTACGCCCCCACGCAGTGCGCGGCGACGATCGCGCCCCGGTCATGTGCCGCTCGGAGCGCCGCCGCGGCCGCCGCCGGCGGGGGTTCCCGGAACCGGCCGCCGGGCAGGGCCAGCACAAGGTCGGCGGTGGCCAACCGGTCGAGCCCGTCGTCCACCCGCACGTCGAGCCCGAGGTCGGTGCGCAGCGGGCCGGGCCGGTCGGTGCAGACGGCGAAGTCGAACCGGCCGGTGAAGACCTCGCCGACCAGCCCGAGCGAGAACGCCAGCACGCCCTGGGGCGCGTACGCCGCCACCGATCGGAAAGCCATGCCGAGGATGATGGCACGTTTCCTGCGATCGGTGGCATCCGTGCCACTCGTCATGATCGTCTCAGCCCGACAGGATCATCGTCATGAGTGACGCACCCCGCGGCCGCAGCGCCGTTCTCGACATCCTGGCCACCGGATACACCAGCTCGACCGGGCCCGGCGTGGCCGCGACCGTCTCCCTGGTGCGCGACGGCGACCTGCGCATCGTGTTCGACCCGGGCATGGTCGCGCACCCGTCGGTCATCCTCGACGCGCTGGCCGCGCTCGGGCTGTCGGCGGCGGACGTCACCGATGTCGTGCTCAGCCACCACCACCCGGACAACATCATGAACGCGGGCCTGTTCGCCACCGCTCGGATGCACGACCACAAAGCGATCTACCGGGGCCACGAGTGGACCGACCGGGACGCCGAGGGCCACGCGTTCTCGGACTCGATCCGGCTGATCAGCACGCCGGGCCACAGCCACGAGGACATCACCCTGCTCGCGGGTACGGCCGACGGCGTGGCGGCACTCGCCGGCGACCTGTGGTGGCGAGCCGACGGCCCCGCCGACGATCCAGTCTCGCCGGACCGCGCCCAGTTGCGCGCCAGCCGGGAGCGGGTGCTCGCCGTCGCCGACCTGGTGGTGCCCGGCCACGGCGCGCCGTTCATCCCGAGTGAAACCACGCCTCGCTGACGCTGCCCTTCGGCAAAGCAGGTCTGGCTTGACGCCGGGGCCGCCCAGGTCGGACATGGCGGCCGACGACATTTGCTCTGCACCCAAAGCCTTGCTCTGCACCCACCGACGCAACAC